>JABWAY010000057.1 GCA_013360825.1 Candidatus Brocadiia bacterium
CGCCCCCCACCCGCCCATCGGGCTCAGGACCCGAGGTTCGCCAGCAGGTACTCCCCGACGTTCTCGATGAGGTCGGCGCTCTCCAGGGCGTAGCCCGGCACGCCCAGGGCGTTGGCCTCGTCGATGAAGGTGTTCAGGTCGGCGAAGAAGACCAGGGCCCCCGCGCCCGACGCCCAGACGCCGGGGTCGAGGACCGCTCCGGCGTAGCCCGGCGCCCCCTGCATCGCCGCCAGGAACGTCGCCGGGCCCAGGAACTCGAAGGGTCCCGGGTCGTACTGCGTGAACGTGGTCAGGCGGTTGGGATCCGACGTCAGGACGTGGGCGTCCGGGGCGCTGACGAAGGCGTACTGCTCGCCCGAGAGGGAGAAGTCCGTGGTGATCCCGAAGGAGACCAGCAGGTCGTCGTTCAGGTCGTCGAGGTCGGCGGTGGCGTTGGAGTCGGTGAGCAGCACCACCGGCTTGCCCGAACGCACGAACTCCTCGAGCTGGTGCAGCTCGCTGTCCTCCAAGGGCTGGGGGGCGACGTCCCCCGCGGTGTGGAGCGAGATCACGAGGCCGTCCACGGTGCCGACGAACGCCTCGCTGAGCACGGAGTTGCCCCTCACCCCCACCGGCTGGGAGAGACCGGTGAGCAGGACCTCCCGGAGGGTGCCGAACAGGGACCCGTCGGCGATGGCCGCCTCCCCCGAGCGGGTAGAGTCGAAGGCCCCGAGCCAGATCTCCGGCGCGGGGGGCGACGTGTCGTCGTCGGACGTGTCGTCGTCGGACGTGTCATCGTCGGAAGTGTCGTCGTCGGACGTGTCGTCGTCCGCGGGGGTGGTGTCGTCGTCCGCAGGAGTGGTGTCGTCGTCCGTGGGGGTGGTGTCGTCGTCCCCCGTGTCGTCATCGTCCGCCTCCCCCTGGCAGCCCCAGGCGGCGAGGGCGAGGACGACGGCGGGGAGCAGGATCGCGGGGCGGGGCAGCGGGGGCATCGGCGGGCCTCCTGGACGGCGTGCCCCGGAGGGTAGCAAGCCCGGCGGGCGTTGTCAGCGACCGGAGCCTCAGGGGAAGAGCGGATCCCACCAGGAGATCAGCGCGTCGGTCCGCCTCTGGAGCAGGTGCGGGAGATCGGGCAGGCCCTCGTCGGCGTCGTTGGCGAGGCTGTCGAAGCTGGCCACCACCGCGCCGTAGGCGTTGTGGAGCCAGAAACGCGCCTCGGAGTCGGGGTCGTCCCCCAGGGTGGGCAGGCCCGTGGGCACCACCACCTCGCCCACGCCCCCCGCCACCCACAGGTCCCACCACCGCTCCGAACCGGTCAGCGTCAGCACTTGCGCCGTCGCCGCGGGGTCCGCCGCCCAGCCCAGCACGCCCCGGGCGCTCTCCTCCGGGGTGGGGGCGTGGAGTTCGGGGAGCCCCAGGAAGGCCGGCAGGACCAGGGAGTCGTCCGAGACCGCCGTGGACAGGACGATGGAGGCCCGCCCGCCGCCCCCCAGGCCGTGCTCGAAGATCGAGGCCAGGTAGCGGCTGGTGGGGGCCGCGAAGGGGCCGTCGACCGAGGGATCCGCCTCGTGGATCGCCACGTCCTCCCACCCATCGGCCGCCCGGGGAAGGGGCCGCTCGAAGGTGGCGTCGTCGTCGTCGTCGCCGGTGGTGTCGTCGTCGCCGGGATCGGGGTACACGTTCAGTCCCACGCCGAGCCCCGACACCAGCCAGCCGACCTCGCCCCCGTCCCGCAGCGACAGGAGGGTGGCGGGATCGGGGAAGTCCCCGGGCGGAGGAGGCCCCACCAGCGCGTGGACCTCCCGGGACAAGGGGATCCCCGCGCTCACCTCCACCCCGTCCCGATAGGTGCCGGGCTCCAGGGGGAGGGGATCGCTGGCCCCGAAGCGCAGCTCCGCCGTGTGCTGCCCCAGCACCTGGAAGACCGCGCCGAGGCCGATCTCCTCGATCTGGGCGGCGAGCTGGAGCAGCACGCCCACGTCGAAGATCCCCCCGAGGGTGACGACCCGCCTCTGCCCCTCTACCGCGGGCAGCTCGTAGTGCTCGTCCACCCCCGTCACCACCATGTTCTGGGGCAGGGACGCGGTGAGGCCGAAGGCCTCCACCTCCTCCAGCTCTCCGATGAAGTCCCCGAGGTTCCCCAGGATCGGGCTGCCGTCGATGGTGGCGACGGACAGGGCCAGGGCCATCTCGCCGGGTCCGGGTTCGGCCTCGAAGCGCACGCCGCCCCCCACGGTGCAAGAAGGCGGAGGCTGGCCGTCCTCCCGCAGGGCGATCCGGACCTCCCGGGCGGCGACGTCGCACAGGCTGGTGCGGCGGTAGCCGTCGAAGTCGGCGGTGATCGTCACCCGGCCCGAGAACTGGCCCTGCACCGTCACCTCGCCACCGCCGTCGGTGAACCAGGGGCCCGAGGGGGCGCCGTCCCCCACCCAGACCGAGGCGGCGGGGAGGGGCAGATCGGTGGCGGCGTCCACCACCCGCACCCTCAGCTCCCCCGGCGGGACCACCCGCACCACCGCGGGCTCGCCGCGGACCTCCTCCCAGGTGGGCGTGACGGTGGCGGTGCCGACGGCGAGGGGGATCAGCCGACCCTCGGGATCCACCCACGCCACCGCGTCGTCGTCCACCTCGTAGGTCACCTCGTCCAGGGGCAGGTCGTAGCGGCCCCCGTCGTCGGCGATGGCGTGGGGCTTGAGGGGGAGCACGGTGGCGAGGTCCACGGCGACGTCGGAGGGCCGAAGGCCCATCACCAGCACCTCGCCGGGATCGAGGTCGTCGGTGGGATCGGGGGGATCGCCCACGGGAGGGTCCTCGGCACCGCATCCCGGGGAGAGGGCCAGCGCCCCGGCGATCGCCCACGGGGCCAGCGTGCGCGCCGGGGCCGGGGGCGGCATCGCCGTCAGCCGCCGCAGGCGGGCTCGATCCCGTAGGGCTCGAAGAAGTCGGCCAGCGCGCTGTAGAAGTCGGCGAGTTCCGCCGGCGCGGCCCCGGGGGCGTGATCGACCCGGTGGGAGGTCACGTCGTAGCGATGTGTCAGGGCGCACACATCTCCCGCCACCGACTCGCTCTGCATCCCGAAGAAGCCGGCCTCGTCCAGCCAGCCGTGGATCCGGTACATCTGCTCGTGGCTCAGGGTGGCCCGGTACCGGTCATCCTGGTGGACGCCCGGGATCCCCGACCACTCCGTGACCACGCCCTCGGCGTTCACGGCGAGCCCGGCGTAGGTGGTGCCGGAGCCGAGGCCGATCTCCAGGAAGAAGCCCTCGACGGGGTAGTGCTGGACGTTGTCGGTGTAGGTGATGTCGTCGTCGTCATCGCCGTCGGGCACCGTGTCGTCGTCCGCCGGCGGGGTGGGATCCGAGGGATCGCCCCCATAGCACTGGCAGCCGGGAACCGTGGCGGCCCCCGCCAGGATCAAGGCCGCGACCAGGCGCATCGCCGCCGTCGGGGCGTGGGGATCGGGGCGACTCTCCTTGACGAGCGGCATGGTCAGGGGACCTCGATGACGAAGGTCTCGTCGAAGAAGTCGTTGGGCCAGGGCCCGAAGTAGGAGGGATCGTAGCAGGGTCCGTCGTAGTCCGCCCACTCCGGCTCGCCCTCCTCGCCGCAGTCCGGTGCCTCGGTGGGGCTGGTCCGGTAGGAGGTCACCCAGATCCGCGTGGGGTTGAGGGCCTGGGCGCCGCTCTCGGCGTTGGCGCCCACCAGCGTGAGGTACACGGCGTCGAGGCGCTTCTTGGCCGCCAGCACGTCGGCGGCGACGATGCGGATCTGGTCGCCGGGGCTCGCCTCGAAGCGGATGGGCGCGAGGTTGTCCAGGTCACCGGAGTCGTCGTGGAAGATCAGGGACGTCCCCTCGGCGGTGGTGAGCCAGACGTCGAGGTCGTCGTCGACTCCGAAGTAGGTGTACTCGCTGCCGGCCTCCCCGGAGATCACGTACTCGAAGGTGTCTCCCTCCTGCCAGACGATGAGGCGCACGGAGGTCGTCCCCACCTTCCCGGCGCTGTCCATGGCGTTGAGGCTGAGGGTGTGGGTGCCGGCGCTGAGGGTGTCGGTGATGACCTCGACGGCTCCCGTGGCGTCGGCGCTGGCGGTGATCGCCGGGTCGAGGTCGCTGTCCCACCACACCAGGAGGTCCTGGGCGGGCTCGTCGGGATCGCTGACCAGCCCCTGGAGGGTGAGGGACTCCCCCACGTGGACCACCGAGCCGGACTCCGGGGAGAGGATCTGGACCTCGGGGGGCAGCCCGGAACCGACGTCATCCCCCTCGGCGGTGAGCTCCACCCGCACGTTGGGGGTCTGGAGGTCGTTGGAGCTGACCCAGATCTCGCCGCTGTACGGGCCACCGCCGGGCTCGCCGTCGTAGGTAACGCTCACCTCGACGGACTGGCCGGTGGTGAGCTCGAAGGGGGGCTGGTGGCCCGGGGCGGGGGCGACGGCGAAGACCCCCTCGGTGTCGAACAGGATGACGTCCTGGACGATCACCGTGCCGCTGCCCTCGCTGCTCAGGGTGAAGGTGGCGGAGTCCGCGCCGCCGGACTCGAAGTGGAGGGAGGTGGGGGTGACCTTCAGGTCGGGCACGGCCCCGGTCCCGGCGAGGGACACGTCCAGGACCGAGCCCTCGACGGAGTTGCTGCGGATCCGGAGCCCCCCCGTGAAGGGGACCTCCTCGTCGGGGATGAAGGTGACCTGGAAGGTGCCGGGGGAGTCGGATCGGATGGCGTCCGGCGGGGTGGTGTACTCGAAGGCGGTGGGATCGGTGTCGGGGGTGAGCTCCACCGACTCGACTTCGAGGGTGCCGGTGCCGGCGTTCGACACCGTCACCGTCACAGTCTCGGGGGTGCCGAGGTTGACGCCCCCGAAGTCGATGGAGGTGACGTCGAGCTGGATGCGGGGCTCGGCGTTCGCGAGCGACTGGTCGCTCCCGCATCCGGCCAGCGCCGCCCCCAGCGCCGCCGCCAGCACCGCCGCCTTCACTCCTGTTCCTCGAGCACGGAGACGCTCCCGTCGTACGTGTCCACCACCAGGAGCTTCCCGGACTTCATCCTCACCATCGACGACGGCCTCCCGAACGTCTCCGGCGTCTTGCCCTTCGTGCCGTAGGTTCCCAGCTCCAGCCCCTCGCGGTCCAGCACCACGACGCGGCAGAGATACTGGTCCGCCACGTACAGCTTCCCGTTCGCCCAGAGCAGGTCGGTGGGCAGGGAGTCGGGCATCGACTTGAACACCCGGTCGGGGGTCCCGTCCTTCCTGAAGCGATGGATCAGCTTGAGCTTGTAGTCGCTGACGTAGACGCCGCCCTCGTCGTCGGCGGCCACGCCGTAGGCGTAGAGGAAATGTCCCTCCTTCGGCGCCCGCCCGTCCCACTCCCTGCCGAAGGCCGCCATCGCCTTCCCGTCCGATCCGATCCTCTGGATCCGGTGAAAGCGGTAGTCGACCAGCAGCAGCCCGTCCCGGTCCCGGGCCATCGACGTCAGGTCGTAGATCTGCCCGGGCTCCGCCCCCTTCCCCAGCGCCTCGAGGTCGGACGTGCCCGTCTTCAGGTCGATCCGGTAGATCTTGCAGGTCTTCGCGTCCGAGATCCAGACCCGCCCGGCCGGGTCGACCGCCATCCGGTGCGGCGCCGCCATCGTCAGCAGGACCGGTTCCATCAGCTTCAGATCCGCGTCGAACCGCTGGATCCGCTTCAGCTTGGCATCCAGGAACAGCGCATTCCCCGCCGCGTCCAGGGCTGCCGCGGTCCCGGAATGAAGCGTGACGGGAAGCGCCGCGACGAACTTGAGCGCGTATTTTCCCCTCGGCGTCGGGTCGATCGGATCGGGCGGCGCCGCCGTCAGCGCCGCCTGCGCCTCGTCGAGGATCGCCCGGGCGGCGGGATCCCCCGGCTTGGCGGCGAGAGCGTTGGTGGCATGGGTTTTCGCCTCCGCCCACAGTTTGGCGTCGCGCGCCTGGCGCGCCGAGGTCACGTGCCGCCGGTACTCCGCCTCCTTCGCGTCGGACGCGACCTTCTGCTCGAGCCCGAACGCCTTCCGGTTCGCCTCGGCCGCCTGCGCCTCCGTCGGGGCGATCGCGGCCGCCGCCCGGTACATCTTCGCGGCCGACTCCGGCGTGGTCTCCTCCGCGGCCTGCGCCTCCTTCATCTTCCGCGCGAACTCGTCCTGCTTCACCGCCGCATCCAGGTCCCTGCGCAGCGCCGCGACGGTCGACTGCAGATCCCCGTCGCCCCCCGCCAGCTCGCCCGCCTTCGCCAGCGCCGTCCGGGCCTGGTCCAGCAGCCCGCGCTCCAGGTGCGCCTTCGCCTCGGACACCGCATCGCGGAACGCCTTGCGCTTCTCGTCCTCCGTCGAAGCGGCGGTGCGCCTCGCCGCCATCTCCCGGGCCAGCGCCTCGACCTCCGGCTGCTGTCCCGCGGTCGCGTTCCCCGCCGCTTTCTCCAGCGCGGCATCCGCCCGGCTCCAGTCCCCGGCGTCCGCCGCCGACCTCGCCTCCGCGATGGCCTCCTGGTAGCGCGCCTTCCGCTCCTCCGCCAGCCGCACACGCGTCGCCTCCGCCTCCATCTCCTGCGAACGCTTGACCTGCTCCCGGATGTCCTCGAGCACGTCCGCCCCGACCTTCGCGGCGCGGGCCTCCTTGAGCAGGGCATCCAGCGCGTCCCTCACCCGGCGCTCCCCGAGGTCGGCCCCCTCCACCAGCGACTCCAGCCGCTGACGGATCTCCTCCCCGAGCGCGTCGATCCGCTTTTCCTCCAGCCGCGCCCGCTCCAGCGCCAGGTCCTGCTTCTTTCCCGGGAAATCGGCCTCGAGCGCGTCCATCCGTTTCAGCGCCCCGGCGTAGTCCCCCGCGTTCTTCAGCATCAGGACCTCCGCCAGCCCCGCGTCGAACCTCCGCCCCTCCGGATCCCGCGGATCGACCGGCGGCACCGGATCGACCGGTTTCCCCGTGCCCGTCCCGGTCCCCGCCCCTCCGCCCGTCCCCGCCGGGCCCGGCAGATCGTCCTTCTTCTTCCCGTACTTCACCGCCGCCCACGCCGTCGCCCCCACCCCGATCACCAGGAACAGGAACGCGGCGATGTACCGCGGATTCCGCTTACCGATCTGCGTCCCGATGTTCGTCACGCCGCTGCGCACGGAACTGATCATGCGCACCATGGTGGAGGGGTTCTGCGGAAGGGCGATGAGCGCGTTGGAAAGCTCGAGGCAGCTCTGGTAGCGCTCCTCCGGCTTGTCCCTCAGGCACTTCATGATGATGACGTCGAGGTCCTTGGTCGCCTCCCGGTTGATGCGGCTCGGCGGGTCGAACAGCCCCATCGGGACGCGCCCGGTGGCCATCTCGTAGAGCACGACGCCCATCGAGTAGACGTCCGCGCGCCGGTCGACGTTCTTGGCGTCGCGTTTCTGCTCGGGGGCCATGTAATCGAGAGTCCCCATCGCCATGTGGTCGCCGGTCAGCGTCCCGATCGCGGTCGACTTCTCCGCGAGCTGCGCGATCCCGAAATCCGCGACCTTCGCGATCCCGCTCGCCTCGTCGATCAGGATGTTCGCGGGCTTGATGTCCCTGTGCACGACGCCGTTTTCGTGCGCGTAGTGGAGCGCGGAGCAGACCTGGAGCGCGATGTCGACCATCTCCTTGAGCGTGCACCCCTTGTTCGCCAGCCGCGCCGCCAGCGACATCCCCTTCACGTATTCCATCACGAAGTAGCAGATCCCGGCTTCTTCGCCCTTGTCGATGATCTGGATGATGTTGGGATGGTTCAGCTTCGCGACCGACTCGGCCTCGCGGTGGAATCTCCCGACGAACTGGCGGTCGCGTGAGAACTCCTTGGGGAGAACCTTGATCGCGACGACCCGCCCGAGCGACTGCTGCATGCCTTTGTACACGACCGCCATCCCGCCGCGCCCGAGCACCTCGCTGGTCTCGTACGGGCCCAGACGGATCCGTCCGCCCTGGGGGCCGCCCAGGGGGTCGAGGGTCGTCCTGTCGTCGTTGATGCTCATCCTGAATCCGCCGGCGCCTCAGCGCCCGGCCTTCGCCTCCACTCCGAGTCCCCGGACCTCCACCACCTCGAACTCCTTCTCCTTTCCCTTCAGCTTCAGCGCGTCGAGCGCCCGCCAGTCGAAGATCGGCTGGACCCGGTCGATCGTCTGCCGCGCGACCAGGATCTGGCCCGGCCCCGCGGCGCCGCAGAGCCGGCTCGCGGTGTTCACCACGTCGCCGATCACGGTGAACTCCATCCGCTGCTCGCTCCCCACCATCCCCAGCGCCGCCACCCCGGTGTTGATCCCGATCCCCATCTCGATCACCGGCTGCCCCCGCTGCGCCCACTCCGCGTTCATCCTCTTCAGCTTCTCCTGCATCGCCAGCGCGCACTGGATCGCGCGGTCGGAGTCGTCGGGGCCGCGGAAGGGCGATCCGAACACGGCGAGGAGGGCGTCGCCGATGAACTTGTCGAGCGACCCCTCGAACCGGAAGATCTCGGCGGTCATCTCCTGGAAGTACTCGTTGAGGAGGCGGATCATCTGGTCCGCGGACAGTTTCTCCGAGAGGGCGGTGTAGCCGCGGATGTCGCTGAACAGGACGGTGACCTCCTGCGACTTGCCGCCGAGTTCGATCTTCTTCGACCCGTCGACGATCTGCTCGACCACGTTCGGCGAGAGAAACCGCTCGAAGTTGGCGCGGACCTTGGCCTGCTGGTTGACGGTGGCGTAGAGGCGCGCGTTCTCGAGCGCCATCGCCGCCTGGTTCGAGACGCCGGACAGGAGGCGCAGGTCGTCCTCGTTGTAGGCGCCGACCGCGCGCCGCGAGTGAAGGTGCAGCATCCCCAGCACCCCGGACTTCGCCTTCAGCGGGGCGCACATGAAGGACCGGACCTGCGAGTTGAGGACGCTCGTGTCCCCCTTCCCGAAGCGCGCATCCGTCTGCGCGTCGCTCGAGAGGACGGCGACCTCCTCCTGCAGGACCCGGTTCATGATGGCGCGGGAGATCGCGACATGCTCGATCTTCGTGGCGCCTTCCCGGGTCCGCACGATCTTCGGGACCAGTTCCCCCGACTTGTCGCGGAGGAGGAGGAACGCCTCGTCGGGGCGGAAGAGTTCCATGACCTTTTCCATGACCATCCCGAGGACTTCGGAGAGGTTGACCTGGCTGGAGAGGGTCTGGGTGATCTCGAAGAGCATCTGGAGCCGGGCGTGGTCGCGCGCGAGGGCGGCGGCGTCTTCGCGCGGGGGCTTGTGCTGGATGGCCTCGGCCACGCCGATGATGGTCCGCACCGCGGGGTTGACGAACGAGAAGTCGCGTTCGAAGTCGCGGGCGGCGGACCCGGCGCTGAAGGAGAAGCGGGTGCGGCCGATCTGAATTTCGTCCTTGTCCGTGAGGGAGGCGTCCTGCACGCGGCTGCCGTTGAGGAACGTGCCGTTCTTCGACTGGTCGCGGAGGAGGACTCTCCCGTCCTTCCGGAGCGCGAGGATGGCGTGGACGCGGCTGACATTGAAGTCATGCCGGAGAACGATGGTGCAGGCGCCGGAGGAGCGGCCGATGGACACCGGTTCCTCGGTGATCTCGAAGATCGCGCCCGGGTTCCAGCCTTCCTTGACGGTGAGCGAGGGCATGAGGGGGCGTATGGTAGCAGAAGGTACGGATCCGTGGGGAGGGGGGCGGACGCGGACGGGAGGTCCCGTGGTCCTCGCAGATTCTGCTTCGATTCCGGTTGACGCCCGATTCGGCCGATGAGTAGGATGACCCGTCATCTGCCGTTTTCTTCCAACATGAGGTGGACTCCATGTTCAAGATCTTCGCAGCCGGCGCGACCCTGGCAGCCCTGGCGGCCGGCGTCTCCCGCGTTTCCATGACGTCCGACGAGGTCCGGATCGGCGACCGCGCCGTGACGGCGCAGGTCCTGCAGCTGCACGACACCGGCGGCAGCCAGATCCTGGCGTCCAGCGGCGTGGTGGAATCGCTCGGAGGCGAGGTGGACATCGCGCTCGACGGCGGCCGCACGGTGACGCTGGAGCCCGGCGTCCGCCTGACCCGCGCGGACGGCGGATGGAAGCTCTCCACGCACGGGCGCCGGACCATCACCCTGCTCGTCGGCGGAAAGACGATCCTGGTGGACAGCCCCGCGCAGGTGACGGCGGGCGAGGACGGGTGGACGGTCGCCGGTCAGCCGATCGACGGGACGGCGCTGCGCGCCTCCGTCGCGCGCGACTTTTCGGCGGTTCCCGCCCTGGTCACGCGCGTGGCCGAGGAATCCGGCACTTCGGGGGACGGCGGCGGAGCCGACACGACCGTCCGCCATCGCAGGCTTTTCGTGGAAGACCCGGTGATCAATTCGGAGTCCGCCGACGACGAGCCGCTGGTCATCACGCGCGACAAGAGCCCGTCCGGCATCAAGTAGTCCGACCCTCACAGACCGACCCCGAACCGCGGCCTCCAGGCCGCGGTTTCTTTTTGTGGCGGCATTGACGGAATCCGGACTTCCCCATACAGTCCGCCGCGGAAAAGGGGAGCGGACGTTTCTGAAGTGACTTCACCAAGGAGTCCCAGCGACATGCGAGCGTCACAGATCCTGCTTTCAGCCGTGCTTGTCGTCGGATTTGCGCTGCCTGCCCGTGCCAACAATCTTGCGCTCGACTGGATCGACCGGATCACGCACCAGGTGGAACAGGATCGTGGTCCGCTTTCGAAGCGCCCCATCGACCTGGGGGTCGCGGGCGGGATCTACGGCTACTACAACGACAACCTGTTCCTGCAGCCGAACCGGCGGGCGGACGGCGACTCCGCGTTCATCGCGTTCGGGAACGGGACGCTCGACTACGCCGACGCCTCGATCGAGGCCAACATCGACATTCTCGCGAACTTCGACTACTACATGGAGCATCACTCCGCGCGGGAGGACGAAGAGCGCGCGTTCGGGCGGATCCGCTGGACGAACGGGACGATCGACGTCGAGTTCTCGAACATTTTCCGTCGCGAGAGCGACCCGATCGACGCGGTGTTCTTCGACCGCACGCGGCGGATGATCAACGACATGTTTCCGCGGGTGACGGTGCACCTGACGAACTGGCTCTCCGTCGAGGCCTTCGCGAATTACCAGATCGTCCGGTTCGAGTACCAGGAGTTCGACGACCGCGAGAACCAGAACCTTCGGGTCGGCGGCGGCGCGCGGGTGGATGTGGTCGAGCGGTTCGGGATCGTGGCCGAGGGCGGGTACATCAACATTCACTACCACGACCGTCGGGTCGCCCCGCCGGACGCGGAGGGGTGGTTCGCCCGGACCGGCGTGCGCGGGGAGCCGATGCCGAACCTGAACATTGAGGCCGTGGCCGGGTACTCCTTCATCCTGTCCGAGGATCGCGAGGTCGGGGACGACGACCGCGACCATCATCACTCGATGGACATCGAGGTCCATGTGATGTGGGAGGCGATGGAGGACCTGGACGTCTCCGTGGACTACGTCCGCCGCTACGGGTTCGCGGGGGGCGCCAGTTCCTACGAGGTCATCGACCGGGGGACGCTCATCGTCGAGTACCAGCTGATCGAGTCGCTGCGCCTGCGGGGTCGCGGCTCGTACGAGCGCGTCCATCCCTCCGAAGCGCGGACGCGGAGTTTCGGAACGGCCGGCGTCAGCGCCACCTGGACGGTCATCGAGCACTTCGCCATCGACGGCGGGATCACGTGGCGCGCCGGGAACCGGCAGGGGATCCGGGGCGACCAGTACGACAACTGGATCTTTTTCCTCGGCGCAGTCCTGAGCTACTAGCGGACCCATTCGAGAAGCCTCCGGCCCGGGCCGGAGGCTTTTTTTTTCCATGGATACCCGTGACGGCGTCGCCGTGGCAGGTCCCCGGGGGCTCGTGGGATCCGCGCTGCTGCGGAGACTCGCGGCGGACGGGCGCGACCGTGTCCTGCCCCTGGGCCGCGCCGAAGCCGACCTGCGGGACCCCGCGGCGACCCTCCGGTGGTTCCTCGAGCACCGCCCCGCCCGGGTCTACGTCGCGGCCGCGGTCGTCGGCGGGATCCAGGCCAACATCGAGCGCCCCGTCGAATTCCTGCGCGACAACCTCCTGATCGCCACCTCCGTCCTGGAGGCCGCGCGCGCGGCCGGCGTGAAGAAACTCCTGTACCTCGGCAGTTCCTGCATCTACCCGCGGGAAGCGCCGCAGCCGATCCGGGAGGACGCGCTGCTCACCGGCCCGCTGGAACCGACCAACGAGCCGTACGCCATCGCCAAGATCGCCGGCGTCCGCCTGGCGCAGGCCTATCGCCGCCAGTACGGCTGTGAGTTCATCTCGGCCATGCCGACCAATCTCTACGGCCCGGGGGACAAATTCGACCTCCGGACCTCCCATGTGCTCCCCGCCCTGATCCGGAGGTTCCACGAGGCCGGCCGGGACGGAGCCGCGTCGGTCACCGTCTGGGGGACCGGCGCCCCGCGGCGCGAATTCCTGCACGTGGACGACCTCGCCGACGCCCTCGTCTGCCTGATGGACCGCTACGACGGCGACTCCCCCGTCAACGTCGGCACCGGCGTCGATCTCACGATCGCCGAGCTCGCCGCAAAGGTGCGCGACCTCGCCGCCCCCGGGACGCGGATCGAGTTCGACCCCTCCCGCCCCGACGGCGTCCCCAGGAAACTCCTCGACGTCTCCCGCCTCACCGCCCTCGGGTGGCGCCCGCGGATCTCCCTCGACGAGGGAATCCGGAGCACGCTCGCGTGGTATCGTCAGCACCTTCAACACGGTCAGGACAACCGATGAAGCGCCCCCCCCCGCCGTCCCGACGCCCCTGGCCCGCACCGAACGGGCGCAGGATCCTCCTCACCGGTGTCACCGGGCAGGACGGCTCCTACCTCGCCGAGCGGCTCCTCGCCGAGGGGTGCGAAGTCTGGGGGATGGTCCGCCGGTCGTCGTCGTTCAATACCCAGCGGATCGACCACCTCTACCAGGACCCGCACGAAACCGACGTCCGCCTCCGCCTGGTCAACGGCGACCTCGGGGACGGATCCTCGGTCAACCGGATCCTGAAGCGCGTCCGCCCGCACGAGGTCTACAACCTCGGGGCGCAGTCCCACGTGAAAACGAGCTTCGACATCCCGGAGTACACCGCCGACATCACCGGGCTCGGGGCGGTCCGCGTCCTGGAAGCCCTCCGGGACCTCGGACTCGACGACACGCGCTTCTACCAGGCCTCCTCCTCGGAGCTCTACGGCGGCATCGGCCGGTCCCCCCAGAACGAACGGACCCCGTTTCACCCGCGCTCGCCGTATGCCGCGGCGAAGGCGTACGCGTTCCACATCACGCGCAACTACCGCGAGGCGTGGGGGATGTTCGCGACCAACGGGATCCTGTTCAACCACGAGAGCCCGCGCCGCGGCGAGACGTTCGTGACCCGCAAGATCACGCGCGCCGCCGCGCGCATCGCGCGCGGGATGCAGAAGACGCTCTACCTGGGGAACCTGGAGGCGCGGCGCGACTGGGGGTATGCACCGGACTACGTGGACGCGATGGTCCGGATTCTGCGCGCGAAGAAGGCGGACGACTACGTGGTCGCGACGGGCGAGACCCACAGCGTGCGGGAATTCTGCGCCGCCGCGTTCGCCCGGGTCGGGCTGCCGCTGGAGTGGAGCGGGAAGGGGCTGAAGGAGCGCGGGGTGGACGCGCGGGGGCGGGTGCTCGTGCAGATCGACGAGCGCTACTTCCGGCCGTCCGAGGTGGAGCTGCTGCTCGGGGACGCGTCGCGGGCGCGGCGCGAGCTGGGGTGGAAGCCGACCGTGACGTTCCGGCAGCTGGTCGAAATCATGGTGGATGCGGACGTGGAGGCGATCGGCGGCACGGCCCCGCCGGCCGCCCCAGCCCCCCGGCGCCGGGCGCGCTGATCCCGGACCGCACGCTTCCGGCCTGTCCCCCGTCGCAGGAATGGGATAGAATTCCCCGCTCATGCCCGCACCCGCTTCCCAGGGACCTTCCGCCCAGCAGCTCCTGCTGATCCTCCGCCGGCGGTGGAGGCTCCTGGCGATCGTCTGGCTGGTCACGGCCGGGGGGGTCGCCGTCTGGACGTTCACGCAGACCCGGCAGTACCGCCCCCAGGTCACGCTCGAAATCCGCCCCGAGCAGTCGGTCCTTCAGGGCACGGACGACCCGACGCTCGGCGCCAGCGGATCGATGTGGGAAAACTACTACCGGACACAGGAAAACATCCTGACCTCACCGTCGCTCGTCGAGGAGACCCTGAAGTCCCTCCCGGAACCCCTCCGCCGCGACTACGAGTCGAGACCCGACCCCGTCCGGGAGCTGACCGAGCAGATCGACATCGAGCAGGTCCGCAACTCCTTCGTGCTCCGCGTCGGGATCGTCGACCCGGACCCCGAGAAAGCCTCCCAGATCGCCAATACCCTGATCTCGATCTTCCTCGAGGACACCAACCGACGGCTGCGCGAAGTCAAGAGCGAGGCCGTCGAGGCGCTGTCCCGCGACACCCTTCCGGGCATCCGCCGGCAGGTCGAGGAGGCGGAAGCGGCGGTCAGGAATTTCCAGGCCACCTCCGGGTACATCGACCAGGAGGAGCAGTACCGGACGCTCCTGGAGGGGTGGCGCAAGGTCAGCACGACGCTCGTGGACGTCCGCCTCCGGCGGATCAAGCTCGCCGCGGAGCTCGAGGCGCTCGCGACCTACCGGGCCGACGGCACGGGGAGCGAGTTTCACCCCACGTTTCACCAGACGAAGTCGCTGGAGAGCCTGACGTCGGAGCGGGACAGGTTGACCGAGGCGCTCGCGGCGGCGCGGCTCCAGTACAAGGAGCGCCACCCGCGCGTGCTCGAACTCGAGACCGGGATCCGGGAGGTCGAGGGGCAGATCCGCGCCGCCATCGAGGGCGCGCTCGTGGCCCTTCAGAAAGACCTCACCGCCGTCCTCACGGAGGAGAAGGCGCTGTCGGAGGAGATCCGGGCGACGGAGACGCTGCTGGCGGCGGCCGGAACGCGGCTGACCGACTACCGCCGGCTCGAGGGCGAGGTCACGGCGGCGAAGGAGCTGTATGCGAGCTACGTGAAGCGGCACGGCGAGTCGTCGGCCACGGCGGGGACGGGGGTGTCGAGCGTGCGGATCATCGACAATGCGCGCCCGACGAAGGAGCCCTGGAAGCCGAAGATCCCGCTGAACCTGGCGCTGGGGTGCCTGGCGGGGCTGGTGCTCGGCGGCGGGGCGACGCTTCTCGCCGACCAGCTGGACAACCGCATCCTGTCCGCGGAGGAGGTCGAGGCGTTCCTCGGGATGGACGTGCTCACGGTGGTCCCCCGGCTGGAGGGGATGCCCGAGGGCGGTCCCGCGGCGCTGGGCGAAAACTCGACGATCGCCGAGTTCGAGGCCTTCCGGGGGCTGCGCGCCGAGGTGCAGATGCGGCTGGAGAAGCTGGGGGCCGGCCGGGTGCTCGCGGTGCTCTCGCCGCTGCAGGGCGAGGGGAAGACGACGGTCACGGTGAACCTGGCGCGGGTGCTGGCGATGGACGGAAAGCGCGTCCTGATCATCGACGCGGACATGCGGAAGCCGAAGCTGAAGGGGTTTCTGAGGGAGAAGGCGGGGCCGGGTCTGGACGAGGTTCTGTCCGGGACGGTGCGGGTGGAGGCGGCGGCGCGGGCCTCGACGATCGACGGGGTGGACATCGTCGGGGTGAGCGAGGGGATGCATGCGGCCGCGGAGCTGGCGAATTCGGCGCACCTGGACACGGCGATCCGCGAGGCGCGGGAGAGGTGGGACGTCATCCTGATCGACAACGCCCCCGTCCTGCAGGCATCGGAGTCGGCGCTGATCGCCCGCCGGGCCGACGGCGCGATCCTGGTTCTCCGCGAGGGACGGACCGGGCGCACGGTCGCCCAGGCGGCCGCGCGGCGGCTGAAAGGGATGGGGGTCCGGATGCTCGGCGCGGTCCTGAACTGCTCGACCGGTCAGGGCGGCGCCTACGGCTACGGATATGGATACGGGGAGGCGCCGCGCGGCGGTTCCCGCGCGCCGGCCCGGGGATGAGTTCCGCGGGCTCCGTGCCGGCCCCCGCGACGGACCGGGCCGCCGATCCGACGCTCCCCGCCTTTCGTGTCCTCGGCGTGCGGG
>JABWAY010000058.1 GCA_013360825.1 Candidatus Brocadiia bacterium
GTTCCGGTCACGCCGCCGGGCGACGGGTCGACCCGGCGCACCGCCCGTGGCCGCCCGCTGAGCGCCCTCTTCGCGCCGGACGATCCGGACCGCCCGGTCGGTCCCGGACTGTTCCTCGGCGTCACCCCGATCGAGCGCGCCGCGCTTCCCATGGGTTCCTGGCTCCTCGTCTTCGACGCGGAGGGGTTCGAGCCGCTGCGCTGTCCGGTTTCGATTCCGCGCTGCGGGACGTGGATCCAGGAGACCACGCTCTACCGCCCCGGCGAGATTCCGGAGGAGTTTCTCCCCGTTTCGGCCGGGCCGTTCGAATTCCAGGGCGACCCGCACAACCCGCTCTCGCTTCCGGCCGAGGAGCCGTCGCTCCCGGATTTCCTGATGCAGCGGCATCCGGTCACCTGTGCCGAGTACGCCGAGTTCCTGAATGCGCTGGACCCCGCGGAGGCGGCCCGGCGCGTCCCGCGCAGCGCGACCTGGAGCGGCGCGTACTGGCCGGGGCCGCCGTACGTCGTGCCGACCGGGCGCTGGCTCCGCGACGCCTCCCCCGACCTTCGCGCCCGCTCGCGGCGGATCCAGAGCGGGGCCGCCACGGACTGGGAGGCGGACTGGCCCGTCGTCGGCATCGCGTGGGACGACGCGATGGCCTATGCCGCCTGGCGGCGCGCGAAGCACGGGATCGCCTGTTTCCTCCCCGATGAGCGCGAATGGGAGAAGGCCGCGCGCGGTCCCGACCGCAGGCACTTCCCCTGGGGCGGCGCCTTCGACGCCCGCTGGTGCAACGGCGGCCGCTCGCTCGCCGACGGCCCGCACATTGCCCCCGTCAGTGCCTTCCCGGAGGACGAATCCCCGTACGGCATCCGCGGCCTCGCCGGGAATGCCGGGGATTTCTGCCTGAACGACCCGGGCCCGGAAGACCCGGGCCGCCGTGTCGTCCGCGGGGGGGATTTCAACTCCACCCCGTTCTCTTCGCGCCTGTCCACCCGAGCCTCCGTCAGCCTCCGCACCGTCGCCGACACGTACGGATTCCGGCTCGCGATCCCGGTGCGGGCGGAGGGAAAGAGCTGAGATTCCCGGACCGTTCTTCCGCGTCATCCGCGAATGGAATAGGATCCCCGTGGTGCCGTGAGGTTGGGAGGCCGCGCGGATTGTGATGACGGGAACGGACTACCTGCTGCTGGCCCTGGCCGTGCGCCGGGGACTGCTCGACGGAGACACCGCGCTCCGGATTTCCGTCTCCGCGGACGAGGGCAGCGCGGTCCGCCTGCTGCTCCGGCAGACGGCCGGTCTCCCGGAGATCCGGGTGCGGGAGCTCGAGGCCGCAGCGGAGGAATGGCGGCTGAAGCACGGCGCGGCCGGGTCCCGTCCACGGGGCGCGGGGACGACGATCCCGATGCCGCCGCCGGATACCGCGGCCGCCGCCACGGTCCCGGAGGATCCCGGTCCCACACCCACCCGGCGGTACTCGCTGGGCGAGGAAATCGGGCGAGGCGGACTGGGACGCGTCGTCGAGGCGACCGACGAACAGCTCCGCCGCCGGGTGGCGCTCAAGATCATCCCCCGGACGGCGCCCCCCGAGATCGTGACCCGGTTCGTCACCGAGGCCCGCGTCACCGGTCAGCTCGACCACCCGAACATCGTGCCGGTCCACGAGGTCGGCGTGCTCGCCGCGACAGACGAGACCTTCTTCGCCATGAAGCGGATCGTGGGCCGCGACATGCGGCAGGTGATCCGCGAGGGGAGCTGGGGCCGCCGGAGGCTGGTCGAGGCATTCCGCGACATCTGCCGCGCCGTCGCGTATGCCCACTCGCGGGGGATCCTGCATCGGGATCTGAAACCCGCCAACGTGCTCCTCGGCGACTTCGGCGAAGTCCTCCTCGTGGACTGGGGACTCGCCAGGCCCGCGACGGAGGCCGCGCCGGACCCGCTCTCCGCGGACTCCGGAAACGAGTCCGCCGCGCACGGCGCCGGCGCCCCCGCGGGCAGGGGAACCACGCGCGCCGGGTCCGCCGGCGTCATGGGAACTCCGAGCTACATGTCCCCGGAACAGGCGGCGGGCCGGCAGGACCTCGTCGATGAGCGCACCGATATCTACTCTCTCGGCGCCACCCTCTACGAGATCCTCTCCGGCCACCCGCCTTTCGAGGCCCCGACTCCGCTCGAGACCATCAGCCTGGTGCTCGCCGGCACCCCGCCGCCTCCGACCGGCGCCGGCGAATCAGCTCCCGATCTCGAGGCGATCTGCCTGAAGGCGATGGCCCACAGGCGTGAGGACAGGTACCAGAGCGTCCTCGAGCTGGGACTCGATCTCGAAGACTCGCTCCAGGGCACCAGGGAACGCGACCGCCGCCGGCTCCTGGCGGAGGAACAGCTGGCCCGGGCAGCCCGCGAACTCGAACGCTCGGGGTCCCTCCGGGCCGCGGCGGCCGCGGAATCCGGCCTGGCGGAGTCGGAAAGCGAGACGCTCCCCGGCGGAGCGTGGCTCGAGCGCGCCCGGCTTCGCTGGCGGCACGAGGATCTGGCGGCTGCCAGGAAAAGAGAAGCCGTGGACGCCTGGGGGGCCGCGGATGCCGCGCTGGACATGGCGCTGACGCTCGACCCGGAGTCGCGCCAGGCGCGCGAGATGAAGGCCTCCCTTCACTGGGATCGCTTCCTGGAGGCCGAGGCCAGGGCAGACTCCGAGACGGCGATCCTGAGCCGGCATGTCGTGGAGCGGTTCAACGACGGGCAGTTCGACGGAAGGCTGCGGGGAGAGGGATCGCTGGAGATCGTCACCCGCTCCTGGACGTGCGGCTGTCTTCGCGACGGCCGGGAGGTCGCGCCCGGGGAGCTCAACGGGATCGGCGTGCACCTCTGGTCGGGGAGAGGACCCGGTGACCCGGCGGCCGGTCCGGCCGGGGGACTGGAGCCCCGGACGCCCGTCCGTCTGCGGGTCCACGCCCCGTCGTGCCCCATGGAGGAGGCCCCCGGAGCGGCGGTGTGGGCGTGGCGCTGCGAGCCGGACGACCGGATGCTCGTTCCGACGACCCCGGGTCCGGGGAGTCCCGCGATCCCGGAGACGGTGCTCGACCGGCTCTTCGGCCGGTCGCCGTTCCGCCCCCGCGGCGGCGGTCTTTTTCTCGGCCGGACCCCGATCGGCCGGAGAACCTGGCCGATGGGGTCGTGGCTGCTGGTCGTGGTCCCCGGGGAGGGTGAGGCGTTCCGGGTGCCGGTGAACGTCCGGCGCCAGCAGGACGTCCGGCTGGATCTGGCCGTGATTCGCGCGGAAGAAGCTCCCGCCGGATTCCAGCGCGTGGTCGGGGGGGAGTTCGTGTGGCAGGGCGACCGCGAGCTCCCCGGGGCCGTCCAGCCCGAGGTCCGCACCGTCGACGAGTTCCTGCTGGCGACGTTCCCGGTGACCTGCCGGGACTATGCCGCGTACCTGAATGCCCTTGCGGTGTCGGATCCCGCGCAGGCGGCGGCTCGCGCGCCGCGGGAAGCGGTGGGAGCGCCGTCCTGGTGGCCGCAGGTTCCGGGCAGGGGATATGTCGTCCCCGCCGGCGACGGCGCCCGGACGGTCCGATCCCGGATCCCGGGGTGTCCGCACGACTGGCAGGAGGACTGGCCGGTGATCTCCGTCTCATGGGAAGACGCGGCGGCGTACGCGCACTGGCGCTCGCTCCGGGAGGGGCGGCTCCTCGTTCTGCCGGACGAGCTTCAGTGGGAGAAGGCCGCGCGCGGACCCGACGGGCGGACGCTCCCCTGGGGATGCGATTTCCTGGAACAACTGGCCAATGTCAATGTCACGCATCCGGACGGCGCGCGGCCGGTGAGCGTCGACTCTTTCCCCATCGACGAGTCGCCCTACGGCATCCGCGGCCTGGCGGGGAATGCCAGGGACTTCTGCATCGATCGCGCGAGTGCGGCGGTCGGCCGGGCTTACCGGATCTGCAGGGGCGGCAGCTGGCAGAATCCTGGCCCGATGGCGCGCGCCGCGTACCGCACGGCCGTCGCCGAGGACTCTCCGCACCCCGCGACCACGATCCGGCTCGCGAGCCTGCTCTCCCTCCCCGGGAACGCCGCGCGGCCCGCCACCTCAGTAGCTCCACGATGAAATTGTGCCATTCAGACGACGCGGTTTTCGACGGCCTGCAAGGAGGAGACCGGAATCGATGTCGGTGAACATCGATGAGGATCGCACAAGAGCATCGTGGAGTTACTTAGCCGGCCGCACACCGGGATCGCGCCCCCGCCCCCGAGCCCGACTCTTTTCCTGCCCTTCCCACCCTTCTCCCCCTACATTCTCCCGTCCATGTCCTCCCCCTGCACCCCGTGCCGCCGCTGGCTCCGGTTCTCCGCCCTCGCCGGATTCGCCGCCTGGATGGCGATCAGCGTCCTGGTCCACGCACGGATCGCGGACATGGGGCTCGGCTGGTCGGTGCAGCTGAACGTCACGGGGATCTTCCTCCTCGCCCCGCTCGTCCTCGTCCCCCTCGGCCTCGCGCTGGTCCCGGGCCCGGCCGATGACATCGGCGGCCCGTTCTGGTTCTGGGCCGCACGGCTCCAGCCCCCCGCCGCCGCCGCGATCGTCGCCTCGTTCTGGCTCCGTCCCGGCCCCCTCGCCGCGGCCCTCGCCACCCCCTGGCTCCTCATGGCCGCCCTCGTCGCCCTCGACGGATTCGCCCGCCTCTGGCGGCGGAGGCTCGCCCGACCCGAAGAAATCTGCGTGGACGCGGCGATGGTCTTCCTCCCGGCGGGCGCCGCCTGGGCGCTCGCGTCCCGCCTCGGGTTGACGCCGATCGGCTTCCAGGAGCCCCTCGTCCTCCTCACCGCCGTCCACTTTCACTTCGCCGGGTTCGTGGCCGCCCTCCTCGCCGGCCTCACGGGACGGGCCCGACGGTCCTGGGGACGACCGGGCGGGGCGCTCTACCTCCCCCTCGCCGCCGGCGTCGTCCTCGGCGTCCCGCTCCTCGCCGTCGGAATCGCCACCCACCGGACCCTCGAACTCGCCGGCGCCCTCATCCTCGCCTTCTCCGTCGGCGCTCTCGCCCTCTACACCGCCCTCTGGGTCGCCCCGCGCTTCCGCCCCCTCGCGGCCGCATTCCTCCTCGCCTTCTCCTGCGCCTGCGCCATCTGCGGAATGCACTTCGCCGGCCGCTATGCCGCCTCCCACTGGCGCGGCAACGATGCCATCTCCATCCGCCGGATGGCACTCGTCCACGGCCTCCTCAACGCCCTCGGCTTCAGCCTCTGCGGCGTCGCCGCCTGGACCCGCGTCGACCGGAAGTAGTCCCCCTCACCGCCCCGCATCCCCGCCCTCCCCCGACAGCTCCCGCCACAGGAACGTGTACATCAGCGCTTCCAGAAACGCCACCTGCCGGTTGTTCGACGCCGACCCGTGCCCCCCCTCGATGTTCTCGTAGGAGAGCGAGGGCTGCCCCAGTTCCCTGAGGCGCGCGTGCATCTTGCGCGCGTGCCCCGGATGCACGCGGTCGTCGCGCGTGGACGTCGTGAACAGGACCCGCGGGTACCGGGGCGACGCCGCGGCATTCTGGTACGGCGAGTACGTCCGGATCGTCTCCCAGTCCGCAGGATCGTCCGGGTCCCCGTACTCGTCCATCCAGCTCGCGCCGGCCAGAAGGCGGTGATACCGGCGCATGTCGAGAAGCGGGTTCCCGCAGGCGACGGCGCGGAAGAGTTCGGGGCGCTGGGTGAGCATGACGCCCATGAGGAGTCCGCCGTTGGAGCGGCCGGTGATGCCGAGGCGTCGCGGCGAGGTGATGTTCCGGCGGATGAGGTCTTCCGCCACGGCGATGAAGTCGTCGTACGCGCGCTGGCGGGAGTGAGTTCGCGCCGCGTTATGCCACCCCGGGCCGAACTCGCCGCCGCCCCGGATGTTGGCCAGCGCGTAGACCCCTCCGCGTTCGAGCCACGCGGCGCCGAGCATGGCGGCGTAGGTGGGGAGCATGGGAACCTGGAACCCGCCGTAGCCGTTCAGGAGGGTCGGGTTGGATCCGTCCGCGGAAAGGCTGCGCGGGCCGACCAGGAAGTACGGGACCAGCGTGCCGTCGCATGAGACCGCTTCGAACTGCCGGACTTCGAGGCCGTCCGACCGGAAGAAGGCGGGCAGCGACTTCAGGAGTTCCGTCGCCCGGCTCCCGACGGTGCCGAGGGAGAGGCGGGACGGGGTGAGCGGGTCGGCCACCTGGAGAAAGAAGTCGTCCGATTCTTCAGGGTCGATGCCGTGGACGTCGGCGACCGCGAAGGCGGGAGTGGGGATGGGGGTCAGCGTCCAGCGCCCCTTCGCCGGCTGGGCGCAGAACGGCCGGCTGCGGACGTTATCGAGGGTGTTCAGGAGGAGGCATTGCCGCGTGGAGGAGACCGACGTCAGGGAGGTCTTCGGGCCCGGCTCGAAGACCGGGGTGAGGGCACGGTCCCCGTTCATCCAGGCCTGCAGGTCCGCGGCGAGGAGCGAGCCGGCCTTCCAGCGCCGTCCGGCGATCGTCCAGTCGGTGCGCGGGGTGAACAGGATCCACGGCCCGCAGGTCTCGACATCCGCGTCGTCCGGCTTGTCGATCCGCACGAACGTGTTCCCCTGCCGCAGGGAGGTTTCATTCGTGAAGAACGACACGCCGCGCCATGCGAGTTCGTGGACATGGCCGCCGTGACGTTCCACCCGGATCTGCACGCCGACGTCGGAGTGCCGGCCGCTGAACGCCGTGCGGGCGTCCTGCAGCGGCGTCCCGCGCGCCCACTCTTTGCCGATCCGCGGATACCCCGAGGCGGTCATCGATCCCGGGCCGAAATCGGTGCCGACGTAGAGCGTGTCCCGGTCCCTCCACTCCGCCCAGTTCTTCGCCTCCGCCAGCGCGAATCCCCCCGGCACGAATTCCTTCCGCTCCAGGTCGAACTCGCGCATCACCGAGGCGTCCGTGCCGCCGCGGGAGAGGAAGATGAGCGCGCGGTCATGGGACGGCTCGAGGACGCCCGCCCCCTGCCAGACCCAGTTTTCCCCCTCTGCGGCCGCCAGCGCGTCGAGATTGAGCACCGCGTCCCACGCGGGTTGCTCCTTCCGGTATTCCTCGAGCGTGGTCCTCCGCCACACGCCCCGCACCTGCCGGGCGTCCCTCCAGAAGTTGTAGAACCACCGCCCCTTTTTCTCGACGAACGGAATCTTCGCCTCGGAGTCGAGGATGTCCAGAAGGCGCGCCCGGGTCGTCTCGAACCCGGGAAGCCCCTGGAGTTCGGCGAGGCACTCCGCATTCTGCTCGCGCACCCAGCCGAGCGCCCGGTCGCCGAAGACCTCCTCGAGCCAGAGGTACCGATCGACATCGGATTCGTCGTGAGCCTTGGACATGCCATTCCCCCGTCGGGGCACGGGGACGGACCGGCCCCCCCCCCGCGCCTTCCGAGCGCCTCAGAATTTCGCCGTCACCCGGCCCGTCCGGGGTGGCCCCAGGTCAAACGTCGCCAGCACCGGGTAGTGATCGCTGGCGCGCCGCGACTCGTCGGTCTCGATGACCTCCGCCGACAGCGCACGCTTTGCCATCCGCTCCGTCGCCAGCATGTAGTCGATGCGCATCCGCGCACGGAGCGCCGCGCCGAATCGCGTCGTCATCAGCGTCCAGCCGGGCTTCTTCGGGTTCAGCTTCCGGTAGACGTCCACGAACCCCGCCCACTCCGCGAGCGCGATCTCGCGCCGGTCGAACTCCACAGGGTCCGCCGCCTCCTTGATGAACCGCGCCAGGATGTTCCGCGGGAGTTCCAGGACGCTGGCGTCGATCGCGTCGCCGGGCGCCATGCAGTTGAAGTCCCCCATGAGCAGCGACTTCTCCCCCGGCATCGCATGGCGGCAGAGCGCCCGGATCTCGGCCAGCCGCTCGTCGGGGCTGAACGGGTTGAGATGGGCGACGACGGCCGTGAATTCGCGGTCTCCGTCGCCGTGGAGCTTCGCCCACAGCGCCGCATGAAAGAACGGGTAGAACTCCGAGCCGCTCGCCTCCACCTTCCACCCCGGCTTCAGGAACAGCGCGACGTGGAACCCGCTCTCGGCGGCGCCCAGGACCCCCTTCATCCGGAACGCCCCCTCGGCCGCCGCCATGCGCTTCGGGTCGTCAAACCCGTTCGCCTCTGTAATCGCCAGGACATCGGGGTCTGCGGCGCGCACGACCGCGGCGACGACGTCCAGGCGGTCGCGCGCACCCTCGAGGATGTTGTACGTCATGACGCGGAGGGGAGGCACGGGTCGGGATTCTAACCCGCCGTCCGATCAATCCCGCGCTCCTCTTGAACTTCCCGGGCGCGGTCGCCGCAGCCGCGCCCGCTTCTTGTCCACCGCCGGCACCACCCACCACCGTGCCTCCGGGATCTTCGTCCGCTCGAGCATGACCTCCTTCGCCCGCGTGTAGTCCTCACAGCGCCGCGTCGAAATCGTCGACCAGGTCGCTGTGGATGCGCGCGAAGATTTCGCGCTCGTCTTCCGGCCGGTCGGCAGCCCTGGAGGGGTTCCCGTTCGGGGACGCGGCACGGAATCCCCGGCCGCGGGTGGGGGAGGGATTCTCACGGCCCCGGCCCCGGAATGGGGGTTTCACCGGGGCCCGGGAGGGGTCATCGGGGAAGCGCCGCGGCTCCCGCACCCCGTGCGGGGCTGCCGGGCCGGAGCGAGAAGTCCCCGTTCTCGGGATCGACCAGCTCCGGGTCCTTTCCGTACATCCCGTTCGACTCCTCCGACGGCAGTTTCGGCCTCGAGCGGGCCGGCGCGTCGGCGCAGAACCAGACGTTTCCCTCGAAGACGAAGCTCGCGGCGTCCGTCCCGGGTCCGATGTTGACCCCGCCTTCCGACCATCCGTCCGACCGGAAGACCACGATGTTCCGGCGGAACTCCCCCCCGCGGCACGCCACGAACCCCTCCGCGGTCGTCTCCTGGAGGATCCTCAGCGCCCAGCGCCGGGGGAGGTGGATCGTGTTGTACCGGACGACCGCGCCGTCGACGCCGACGAAGGCGACCGGGGCTTCCGACCCGCGGAAGGTGTTCCCCTCGACGACGATCCCGCGGGCCTCCGAGAACGGGGCGGCCTTGAGCGGCGGGCGGAAGAACTCGAGCCCCGTGCTCCCGCCGATGTTGACGGCCCGGGACCCGGCGTCGTCGAACCGGCAGAGCCTCACCGTCAGCTCCGCACAGCCGCCTTTCATCTGAACCGCGTTGGACGCCTCCGGGTGGCGGAAGCGGCAGCGCTCCACGACGCCGCGGTGGCAGCCGACCATGTCGATGGCGGAGCCGCCGCCGGTTCCCCATCGTTCGAAGACGCAGTCCTCCACCCGGAAGTCATCGATGCCGGAGAGTTTCACCCCGTCCTGGTTTCCCCGGTCCCCGATTCCGGTCACCGTCAGTCCCTGAAGGAGGACGTGATGCGTCGGATTCTCCCGATTCCCTGCGTCGTCGATGCTGAGCCCGTTGCCGGTCGCGCCGGTGATGGCGATGTTCCGGATCTCGAGGTGCGCCGCGCCGGCGAAATGCAGGGCGACCGCCCCCCCGCGGAAAACGGGAGGCGACTTCGGATCTGCCCCGGCGAGGACGATCGGTTTCCCGGCCTCGCCCCGCACGTTCTCGAACCAGAACCCCCCCGCGTAGTCGCCGGAGGCGACCAGGATGGTTGTCCCCGGCGCCGCCCCGCGAACCGCCTTCCGCAGCGCGTCGGCGTCGCGCACCGTGACGGTGCCGGCTCCTGCATGGAGCGAGAGCCCGGCCAGCCCCGCAACTGCCGCCAGCCATCGGAGGTGCATTCCCCAAGTCTATCGGATCGGGAGGTCCTTCAGAGCGCCTGGAGCACCGCCGCATGGGACAGGACCGCCGCGGGCCACTGCTGAAGGGCATCCGCGTAACGCCGCTGGAACTCCGTCCCGTCCTCAGCCGGCGTGAGCAGGTCGCGGACGTACCGGAGACTCTCCCGGCAGTCCTCCTCTTTGACCCCCCCGCGCGCGTCGAGGATCTCGTCGAGCGTCACGATCGCCGTCGTCAGGGGCTTGAGCCAGGCGAGCATCGGATCGGTCGTCAGCGCGGTCAGATACCCGGTGGGGGTCACAGGACCGTGCCGGCGTTCGTACTCCTCCCGTTCCAGGTCGAGCAGCACCCGGTGGAGGTCGAGGAGACGCAGGCGGACGCGCTCGAGGGGATGCATGAAGGTGCCGGTATGTTACCTCCCCACGGATTCGCGGTCAGGGGGGAACTCCGACGCGGATCGCGCGTCCAAAGGCGGACTCCCCGGAGGAACCTGCATGCGCCGGACCGCGCTTTTCGCCACGCTCCTGCTCCTGTCCGCCGCATCGGCGGAACGTGTGGCGCGCCCCGTCAGGATGACCCCGACCGAGGTGTTCGTCTCCGACGGGCGCCTGGTGGCACTGACCGGAAACGGTTTCGCCGTGCTCGACGGCGCGAAGATCGTCGCGCGCGATGCGAGCGGGAAACACCCCCGCGAACTCTTCGAACTCAAGTCCCCGCCCGACGGGTGGTGGATCGACCGTTCGGGCACGCGCCTGGCCTGGAACACGGGGGGCCGCCTTCACAGGCGCGGCCCGGCCGGGACCTCCGAGGTCGGCGCCGCCGCGGGGACAGGGGTCGCATTCTCGCCGGACGGCACCCGCGCCGCCGCGATCTGCGACGGGCAGCTCGTGGTCTTCTCCACCGATGACGACGCCCTCGTGTCCCTTCCCCCCGGGGAACGCCATGCCTGGCACGGCCTCCCCGCCTGGACCCTCGACGGCGGCTCCGTCCTCGTCGCCCACGGCCTCCCCGGCCGACCCACGGACCTCCACCGGATCGAGGCGGGGAAGACCCTGACGGAAAGAGGGGTCGTCTACTCCTCGAAATCCGGCTCGCTGGGCGCCCTGGCCGTTTCCACCGACTGCGCGGTCCTGTTCGACAGCGACCGGGTGATGCGGATCCCGCTGGACGGAGGGGACGCCGAGGAGATCGCGAGGGGGGAGGTCCTCGGGGAGCTCGCGCGGACGCCTGAAGGGACGGAGGCCGTCTTTACGGGGCGCGCCGCAAACGGCCGGCGTTCGGCATTCACCGTCGGCCTGACCCGCCAGGGAACGCGACGGGGATACATGGTGGATCTGCTGGCGTTCGCGGAAGAAGGGGATGTCACCTCTCCGGCGCCGGCCGCCGGGGGATTCTGCTGGATCCTCATCGAGGCCGGGGACCGCGGGAAACGGGTGGTCCTGACCGGCAATCGCCGATAGCGCTCTCCCGAATGGCGGGTAAGATTCCCGCCTTCCTCTTCGGGAGTCTGCCGCCATGCGCCTGACCGTCGCCACGCTGTTCGCGGCCGCGCTGCTCTCCGGGTGCGGCAAAGACGATTCCTCCGGGTCGGGTTCCGGCCCCGGTTCCAGCTCCAGCACGTCATCCGGGTCCGCCCCTGCCTGGACCGGGATCAGCGGCGGCAGGCAGGTCCGATTCGCCGGTGTCGTGGCCGACATCCCGTCGGGGTGGACCGAACTTCCCCAGGGCAACGCGACCCTGATCGCCCCCCCGGGGGCGAATCAGACCTCGATCGATGAACTCTACGCGTTTCTCGGCGAGCCGACCCTGAAGACGCTCGACGCGCCCGGCCTGGAGTCGTATCTGGACCAGGCGCTGATGCAGCTCCTCCAGGTCCCGGTGAAGCGCTCCGGATCGGCCACCCCGCGCAGGATGGGAGCCCTGGAAGGTCGCGAATGGAAGTGGTCGGCAAAGCTCATGGACGGACGCGATGTGGACATCCGCTGCTGGGCCTTCAGCGGTTCCTACTGTGGCTCGCTGACCGCGGTGGCGACACCGGAAGCGCTCAAGCGCCGGATGCCGGAGCTGGAGCAGATCCTCGGGTCGTTCCGGAAACCGGAGGCGGCGGCGCTGGATGCGGGGAAGATCTGCGACACCTGGGTGCGGGCGTTCGGCCGGATCGGCGGCGTGAGCGGCAACTCCAACGAGCAGCAGATCACGTTCACCGGGGACGGGCGGTTTCACTATCACTCCGAGGGGACGTCGCACGGGCTCTTTCACCGGAGTTCGAGCCAGACGGATGTCGGGGGACGCTGGAGCCTGAGCGGGGACCAGCTGACCGCGACCGCGGACGACGGGGTGCAGAAGACGTTCACGGTGGAATCCCGGGTCGAAGCAGGGACCGGAGCCGCGGTCCTGGCGATCGACGGCACGGAGTTCCGGAGGAGCAGCGGGAGGCCCTGGTAGGCCGGCGGCCGGGAACCTGCAGCGGACGGCCGCAGGCTCCCGGCGGTCGACGCCCTCTTACTTCTTCATCCGTTCGACTTCGACGCCCTGCTGCTGTTTTCTCACGTTCCGGCCGTACGAATCTTCCAGCGCGTCGTTCGCCTTCCGCAGCTCTCCGTCCAGCATCTCCTTCTGCTGTTCCTGGAGATTCTTCGCCGCGTCGGCGGCAGGACGCTGCCGGGTCTGCTCGATCGCGCCGAGCATCGTCTGGCCGCGGTACATCGCGTAGTGCCCGTCCTTCTCCGCCACGACGACCGCCAGCCCCCGGACCCCCGGCGTCTCCCAGATCCCGCGCAGGTCGGTCTTGTCGCTCGCGATCTTCGACTCGTCCGTCCCGAAAATCGTCACCTTGACCCCCTCGGCGAATCCTCCCGCCGCGACGTCCGAGATGTTCACCCGCACCGTGCCCGTCGCCTCCTCCTGCACCCCCATCGTCAGGTTCGAACGGAGGATGATCCCGCTCGCGAAGAAATCCCCGGCCTTCACGCCGACCAGGTACGCCCCGGGCTCCTTCAGGTCCAGCGTGAATGTCTGCTTCTCACGCCGCCGCGCATTCGGATGGTCCAGCTTCACCGTCTTCTCGAACACCGGCTTGATCCCCGCCACCTCCACGCTCGACGCGTCGACGATGTTCTTCCGCCGGAGCGACAGCATCGTCAGGTCCACCTTGTAGGCCTTCACCTGCGCTTCCGCGACCCCCGCATACTCCAGCTCCAGTTCCGCCGCCTTCGCCAGCGGCGCCACCGTCACATCCGGAAGAGCGAGGGCCTCCCGCTCCAGGAACGCGATCGACCGCTCCGCGTCCGAAGACTTCTCGCGCACCTTCTTGTAGTTCTCGATGGCCTTGTCCAGCTCTCCCTTGGCATGGAAGATCTGCGCCTTCATCAGCACCGCCTGCGTCCGGATCACGCCCGGGCCCGGATTCGCCTTCGGGCCGTAGTCGTGGGTCTCGAGGCGGTCGCAGAGGGTCAGCGACTCCGCGAACTTGCGCTGGGCAAAGAGCGAGAACGCCTGCGTGTAATCGAACGTGTCGAGGTAGCGGGACTTCGGATATCGGGAGGCGGCGGCGCGCGCCGAGGCGTCGGCGAGGTCGTGCTTGCCGCTCTCCAGGTACGCGCTGCAGAGCGAGAGCATGACCCGGTCGTTCTCGTCGTTCGCGGGATACCACGCCAGCACTCTTTCAAACGCCTCCGCGGAACCTGCGAGCAGTTCCGCGCGTTTCAGCGACTTGTCGTTCCGCTCGACTGGCTCCTTCCCGGAAGTGGCGCGCGAGTAGAGGCGCTGGCCGAAGCCGAAGAGCATTTCCCGGTTGAGCGGGGTGTCGGGGTACTCGTTGAGGAAGACGGTCATCCAGGCGACGGCGTCCTTGATCCTCCCGAGGTCCTCGAGAGCGCCGGCGAGCTGCGCCTCCTGGAGGAAGTAGGCATCGCACGCTCCGCTCGAGACCTGCATCGCGCGCTCGTGCTCGTTCACGGCCGCATAGGCGCGCGCGAGGGCGCGGACCTTGTCGAAGGGCACGACCGTTCCGGGGGCCTTTTCCTTCAGGATCTCGAAGAACCTCACCACGATCGGGTTTTCGCCGAGTTCGATCGCGCTGTAGGCCAGCTCGCGGGCAGCGGTCGCCGCGGCCGAGTCATGGAGTGTTCCCTTGTCGAACAGCGGCGCGAGCAGATCACGGCACTCCTTCCACTTTTTCAGCTCGAACAGGATCGCCCCCGCGGAGGCGCGCTCCCCATGCGTCATCTGCCAGCCCTCGCGGTACGGCGCACCGGCGGCGAGGACCGCGATGTCGGCATAGGTCCCCGGAGCGTCGGCATAGGCCTGCACGTGGACGGTGACCTTGCGTTCGGCCTCGGTCTGGGGCGGGATCAGGATGCGGAGCGCGGACGGATCGATCCGAAGCCCGGTGGCCGGGGGAAGTTCGAACACCGAGTACTGGGTGTTCGGGCCCGCGACGGTGAGTTCGTACTTCACGAGGAACGCCTCGCCGGCGGCGACCTTCGCCATCGACGGGTTTTCGACGGGCTCCTTCACGGCCGCGTTCACCGCGGGGGTGACGCGCCCCTCCGTGATGAGCGTGGGCCAGAGAGCGGTCCGGACCGCGGTGACTTTCACCGCAGGTTCCGGGGCGGTCCCCGTCTCCCTCCAGGCCAGTGCGTAGTAGGTCCCGGTCCCCTGCGGCGAGATCGCCCCTGCCGTGGCGGTCACCTCCCCGAACCCCTTGACCTCCTGCCCGTCCACGGTCACCGAGGTCACCGCGCTCCGGTCCGGCGTCGACTGCAGGGCGAGCGCCAGCATCGCGCGCTCGAACGCCGTCGCAGGCCGGCGCGCCAGCAGCCAGGTCCTGGCCTTCGGCAGCAGCGCGTTCCCGGGATCGATTTCCGCCAGCGCGAAGGCCGCCATGGCGGTCGCCACGAAGCCGGTGTTCGCGCTGTCCGGCTGGTTCACCGACCCCGCGTCCCAGTGGTCGTCCCTGGCGGCCTTCACCAGGAGGTCGACCGCGGCCTTCGCCTCGTCGTCCTTCTTCGCCGCCTTGAGGGCCAGCGCCAGCGCGGCCTGCGCCCGCGGGGACAGCGCCTCGGCCCCCCGCAGGAGCCGGAAGACGAACCCGTAGTCCGCGTCGCCGCCCCGGGCCAGAGCGAACAGGATCAGGGCCTTCGAGTCGTCGCTGACCGACTGCGCGAACCGCTTTCTCAACACGGAAGGATCGGCCTTGATCTCGAACTCCGTCGCCTCCGCCTCCGCCGCCGCCAGGTACAGGAGCACGTGTCCGGCGATGTCCTCCGACGCCGCGTCCGCCAGTCCCTGCGCCCTCAGCATCGCGAATTCGCGGACGGCGTCCCGCGTGGCGTCGGTCTTCTCGAACCTGTGCCGGGCGATTTTCGCCAGCAGGCGCGCCGCGGCGTCGGACGCCGGCGTGAGCGGATTCGACCCCTCGGCGAGGCTGTCCAGGAACGCCGCCGGGCCGGTGGCGACCAGAATCCGCGTGGGACCCCGTCCCTCGAGCTTGAGATCCGTCTTCGCGCTGAACGCTCCGCCGGTGGCCGCAATCGTGCTCGGGCCCTCGGAACGCAGCGTGCAGGTCAGGGCGTGCGTGACCCCCTCGACCGTCACCGTCGCGGCCGCGGCCGCCTTCCAGGGAAGGACATGCTCGAGGACGCTCCGCGCGGGCACTTTGACCTTCGTTTCGGCACCGTCGAGCGTCACGGCGACCTCCACCTCGGCCCCGGAGACGTTCGTGAGGAAGACCACGGCGTGCGTCGCCTCGCCCTCCATCGCCGTCGCGGGAAGACGGGCCTCCGAAAGCACGGCCCCTCTCACCTTCACGACCGCCTCGCCGCGCCCGATCGCGTTCTGGCCGTCGATCGACCACGCGACAAGTTCCAGGTCTTCCTTCCGCGCGGGCGCCTTGAAGGTGAATGTCGCCTTGCCCGAAGCGTCGGCCTCGGCCTTCGCGTAAACCGCCGGGACACGCTGCGCCCACCTCAGGGCCGCCTGGCTCCCGCCGCCGCGCGCCACCAGGTTCCTCTTTCCACCCAGGCGGCCGCCGTACTGCCCGCCTCCGCCGCCCTGCGCCCAGCCATCCTCCGCTTCGCTCCGGTTCCGGTCGTCCGCGCTTTCCTTGTCGCCCTTGAGCCGCTCCAGCTTCTTCTCCATCATCACGCGCGGCGCCGCGTTGGTCTGCAGCTCCTCGAGCCTCGCCAGCGCGCCCAGCAGCTGTTCGTCGACCTGCTGCGTCCCCCAGGCGTAGGTCGTCCCGACGCTCGAGTCGGACCGGAAATGCCCCCCTGCGGGGCGCCCCGGACGGAACGCGTCCTCGTCGACCCCCTCCCAGATCTCCGGCGCCGCCAGAAGCCAGACCTCGCTCCCCGGCTTCGCCGTCACCGACACCGTCACGTCCGCGCCGGGCTTCACTTCCTTCTGCGCCGGCTCGACCTTGACCTCGGGGCGCTTCAGCGCGAACTCCCGGACATCGACATGGAACGCGTCGCCCTGCGTCATCATCACCGACACCGTAAAGGTCCCGTTTCCAGAGGGAGGAGCGGCCAGCTTCACCGTCGTCTTGCCCTTCACCACCTTCACCGGCACCACCTGCTCGACCTTCTCCCCCTCCACCGTCACGAACGCCTGCCCCCCGTCCACGCGCGAAACGATCGTGAATTCCATCGGCTGCCCGGGTTCGAACTCGTCCGCCGCGCTCGCCAGGCGGAGCTTCCGCTCGTCCGAGTCGTCCACCACCTGCACGGCGGTCTGAAGACTCGCGGGAATGCCGTCCGCGTCGCGCATCTGAATCCTCGCCGTGTGGATTCCGGCCTGGTTGGCCGTGAAGGCAAACGTGCCCTTCCCCAGCGCGTCCGTGGTCACCGTCCCGTTGGCGACCGCCGTCGGTTGCCCGGCCGCATCGCTCCGGATCACGGTCCACGTGAACGTCCCCGCGACGGGCTTGTCGTCCGCCGACTTCGCCGTGAACACAAGCGTCTTCTGCTCGCCCGCGAGGACCGGCTCGGTCACCCGGCTCTCCGCCTCGAGACTCAGCACCGGCGCCCGCTGGAGAATCGGCACCACGATCGCGTCTTCCACCCCGTCCGCGCGGACGCGGACGACCGCGACGCCGTCGCGGAACCAGCGCTCCGTCTCCGTGAACGCGATCGTGAACCGCCCCCCGGCGTCGGTCATGACGTCGCGCCAGTCGACGTCGCTCCCGGCCAGGATCCGGACGCGGCGGTTCGGAAGCGGCCGCCCCCACGCGTCGCGCAGCACGGTGACGATCTCGAACTCGTCTCCCGTGAATCGGGGGGTGTCGTCGAGAAGCGGGTCGAACCGGAGGAACCTCTGTTCCGGCCCGAACAGCGTGAAGGCACGTTCCGAGATCAGCGTCTCGACCGGTTTCGACGCTTCGTAGATCTTCAGCGTGAAGCCGTTCGCGATTCCTTTCGGGAGCCGCAGCGACGCCAGGGCCGTCCCGAACCGGGAGACCGTCACCGGCTGGTCGTGGAACTCGATGCCCTGCGCGCTGAACGCGGCCAGGCGGTAGGTCTTGTCCTTCGGCGGAACATACGCGTTCCCGCTGACGTCCCGGACCACCATCCGCACGCCGACCTCGTCCCCGGCCGCATACCGCACGCGGTCCGTCACGAACTGCACGTTCGGTTTCCGCTCCGGCGCCGGCGGCAGGGCGGAGACGTCCACATCCTTGAACGCGAGGTGCGCCCCTGACTCCGCCAGGAACGCCAGCCGCCCGGCCTTCGTCTCCGCCGTCCACCCCTTGAGGTGCTTCCCGTCCGCCGCCGTCCGCACGGTCGCATTCTCGACGACCTCCCCCGTCCGCATGTTCTGGACCAGAACCGTCGCCCCCTGCCGGCCCGCGCGCGCGATCATCGCCAGGTCGCTCACGACCACGACCGTCTTCGACTCCAGGGCGCCGGCCGAAGCGGCGATCACGTACGCCCCGGGGTCCTTTTTCGGCAGCTCCAGGTCGATCGTGAACTCCTTGAAGCGCTGGTAGTCCTTGACCGGGACTTCCCATTCCCTGTCGGGCGCGATCACGCTGACCTCGAGCGCCTCCAGGCCGGAGGTCGAGGCCTTCTTCTCGAAGTAGTCCTTCAGGTCAAGCGTCCACATCCGGACTTTCACCGTCTCGACGTTCCGGACGGTCATCTTCACGACCGGGGTCTCCGCCCCCGTGAAGACCTTTTCGCTCTTCAGCGCCAGTGCATTCCCCTGGAGGATGCGCAGATGCTCGCGCGCCGCCGCGACCCACGCCCCGGCCACCTTCTGCAGTTCCTTGATCGCGGTCTCGAAGTCCCCGAGCTCCGCGGCCATGACCTTGGCGGCTTCAAACCGCGCCTGGTGCCCCTCGTTGTGCCCCGGGTACTTGGACGCGCAGCGCATCCAGGCCTCCGACGCCTCCTTCCACTTCTTCTCCTCGCGGAAACTCTCCCCGATCCGGAACGTCATCTGCGCCGCGCGGTGGTCGGTGGGATGGAGCGTCGTGAACTCGGTCGCGGCGGTGCGGGCCCCGGCCCAGTCCTTGCGCAGGAACGCGCGCTGGACCGCCTCGAACCGCACGTCGGCGATCGACTGCCGGACCTCGGTCCAGCGCGGGCTGTCGGGGAATCTCCGCAGGAAATCCTCGAAGGTCGCGATCGCACGGGCGTCCTCGAGCTCGGAACGCCAGAGCCAGGCGACGCGGAGGAGCGCCTCCGGCGCCCGCTCGTCCTTCGGGAACGCGTCCACGAACCCCTGCAGTTCCCTCTGCGCGTCCTGCCGGAGCTCGGGGTACTGCGCCAGCGCGACCCCTGCCAGGATCCCGGCCTTCGGCCCCCACTCGGTCGCGGCGAAGTCCTTCGCGCAGCGGCGCAGCAGCGGCAGCGCCCGACGGAGTTCCTCGAGCCCCCCCGAGTGCCCCTGGACGTCCACGTGCAGGAGAGCGGCGCTGTACAGCGCCTCGCCCGCCAGCTTCGAAGCCGGCATCTCGCCCGCAATCCGGAGCCAGGACGCCTTCGCGTCATACCACCGCCCGGTGTCCCGGTGCGCCACCCCGGCCGCGAACAGCACATCGTCCAGCCTCGCGGACTTCGGGTACTTCTCCTGGAATTCCGTGCAGGACTTGAGGAGCGCGGCGCGGTCCATCCCGCCCTTCTGCTCGCAGACGATCACGTCCGCCCGCACTCCTTCTTCATCAGTCCCGAGCGCCTCCAGCTCCACGGCCTTCACGAGGAGATTCCGCGCCGCCTGGTAGTTCGCCACGAAAGTCGGGTCCTTCGGATCCTTCGCGACCAGGAACTCGCGCCCGGCGTCGACATAGACCATCGCGATCTTCTTCCGGCGGGCGCCGGCCGTGAGGTCCGCCACCTGCGCGTCGTACAGCTTCGCCGCCAGCCCGAACTCCTTCTTCGCCGCGAGGACGTCTCCCTTCCGGAAGATGGCCTTCATCCGCAGCGGACTGGCCGCATGCTCCGCGACCAGCTTGTCGAGCGTGGCGATCGCCGCGTCGTGCTTCCCCGCGTTCTGCTGCGCGGTCGCGATCATCGCCAGGATCTCGTCCTGCCCCTCCTTCGCGGTCGCCATCGCCTGGTACAGCAGCTTCTCCGCCTTCTCCCACTCCCGGTCCTTCAGGGCCGCTTCGCCGAGCCGGCGGGCCTCGTTCGGCGGGGGATCGGCGTGGACGAGGCAGAAGAGGGACGCGAGGGCGATCGGGGTGACGATGCGGCTGAACTTCATGGCGGGCCTCCTGGGAGACAGTTTGGGCGTGGACTCTAAGACGCACGGCGGCCGGGGAAGGTTCACCGGGAAATCGGATCGGTGAACATCCGCCGAACTTGATACAGGGCAGGACGGGAAGGATACATGTGGAAGGGTGGATCAGGCAGGGTGGATGCGGTCGACGATCCAGGAAGCAAACCGGGGGCCGGGTGAGACAATCGCGGACCTGCTGGTGCCGGAGCCTTCCCTGAACGTTTCTGACCGCCTCCCTGTCGCCGTCTCCTGCGATTCCGCAATGCCCACCCCGCCCGATCCGGACTCGGCAGCCGGGTTCGTGGCCAGCCTGGAGGCCGCCCAGGGCCCGGAAGCCGCCCGGACCCGGCCTGTGACGTCACGGGGTTCACCCGTACGCGGCGCCGTACCCGCCGGGGCTCACCCCGGCCGGACGGAGACCCGCCGCTCAGCAACTCCACGATGCTCCTGTGCGATCCATCCTCGCGTCTTTCAACGTCCTGCGGCGTCGTCGATCCTCATCGATGTTCACCGACATCGATTCCGGTCTCCTCCTTGCAGGCCGTCGAAAACCACAATTTCATCGTGGAGCTGCTCAGGGGAAGAGCAGACGGCGGGGACGCGCGGTGCGCGGTCAGTTCGCACTTTCGCGTCCACGCTCCCGGAGCCACCTCATGCCGAGTGCGGCCGGCAGACAGAGGACACACGCGAGCAGCACGACCTTGAGGACAACCTGTGGCGGCACGTTCAGAATGTCCCGGACCAGTTCAAGGTCATTGGTCAGACCAGCCGCAAGCCCCGACTCGTAGATCACCGCAGCGTCCCACGCCGCCCTGTCGCGCAGCATCAGGATCGCCTCCCCTCCCCTGTTCATCAGCATCCACCATCCCCAGAGGGCATACAGGGGGCGCTCGATCGGCCGGACGGTGTGGGGATCCGAGGCCCTGTAGAAACAGAGCCCGGCGCCGGCGATCTCAAACAGAACGCCGCCGCCGATGACGAACAGCTCATGGGCGCTCGTGAAGGCAAGGAGTGCATGAACACCTCCGCCGGCGACCGCCGCGATCAGGAGGGGACGGCGGTCGCGGAGCCGGGAGGCGAGCCAGGCCCAGGCGATGAGCCACGCGCCCACCAGACTCACCTGCTGGTCCCACCAGCGGGTGACGCCTCCCCCGCCGGGTGAGACGGCGGGGATCGATGGCATTCCCATCAGCCACGCGCATGCGCAGTGGCCGATCTCGTGGACCAGAGTGGTGAGAAAGTTGAATACGAATCCCGGCAGAAAAAGCGCCTTCCCCACCGGCACGGCAATCAGTCCGATCGCGAATGCCGCCGCCGGGTGCGACAGCAGAACGCGCCATCGCGGGACCGGCGGATGGCGGACAGGCGGGCGATGCGCCGGAGGGACCCGCGCCCCGGAGAGTTTCGCATCCGGCGGGTCGATCTCGAGGAACTCTGCCCCGGTCCGGGCCCCGCGCGCGGCGCCACAGCGGGGGCAGACCTCACCCCCCCCGCTGCTCGTTCCACCGCACGTCCCGCAGATCCCCATCGGCGTCTCCCGGAAACCGCGCCGAGTGTCCCCGTAATCGCCGCCGGGGGAAACACCGATCCGCCGTTCCCGGTCGTGTCATAATCCGGCCCCATGCCCCCGCCCCGCGGCACCGTCGCCCTCGCGTTCACAGATATCGAGGGCTCCACCCGGCTCTGGGAACGTCTCGGCGATCGCTTCGCCCCCGTCCTCGCCCGCCATCATGCCCTCCTCCGCGAGGCGCTGGGGGCGGCCGGGGGACACGAGGTCAAGACCGAGGGGGATGCGTTCATGGTCGCTTTCTCCTCGGCGGCCGACGCGGTGCGGTTTGCGTTTCTTTCGCAGGAAGCGCTCGCGCGGGAACGCTGGCCGGCGGAGACGGGAGAGATCCGCGTGCGGATGGGTGTCCACGTCGGAGCTCCGATCGTGGTCGAGGAGGCGGATGGACGGGTCGACTACCTCGGCCCGATGGTGAACCGCGCCGCCCGCGTCGCCGCGACCGCCCAGGGCGGGCAGATCCTGCTCTCGACCGCTGCGTGGGAAGGAGCGCGCGAAGCGCTTGCCGGTGCGCACGTCCGCGATCTGGGAGAGTTCCGGCTGAAGGGGCTGGAGGGCGCGGAGCGGCTCTGGCAGGCGATGCCGGCCGCGCTGGCCGGCCGGACGTTCGCACCGCCGGCTTCGACGGCGCCGCGACCGACCAACCTTCCTGCGCCCGCGACGACGTTCGTGGGTCGGGAGCGGGAGCTCCGCGAACTCGGCGGACTGTTCACCGCGCCCGCGCCGCGCCTCGTCACGCTCTCCGGGCCCGGCGGAACGGGAAAGACGCGCCTGGCGCAGCGCCTCGGCGCGGAACTCCTGGACCAGTTTCCCGGAGGGGTCTGGTTCGCGGACCTGACCGAGGCGCGCGATGCGGCCGGCGTGGCGCACGCGGTGGCGGCGGCGCTCGGTGCGCCGCTCTCCACCACGCAACCACCGGCCCGGCAGGTCGCGGCGATGCTGGCCTTCCGTCCCCCGCTCCTTCTCATCCTCGACAATTTCGAACAGGTCGTCGATGCGGCGCCCCAGACCGCGGGCTCCTGGCTCGCCGGATCCCCGGGTCTCCGGATCCTCGCCACCAGCCGGTTCCTTCTCGGCCTCGCCGGCGAGCAGGAGTTCGCGCTCGAACCGCTCCCCTCCCCCGCGCGCCCCGACGGCGACGTCACCCCCGCCGGCATCGCGGCCTTCGACGGCGTCCGCCTCTTTCTCGACCGCGCGCGCGAGGTCCGCCCCGACTTCACCCTCACCGCGTCGAACGCCCGGGCGGTCGCCACCCTCTGCGCCGAACTTGACGGAATGCCCCTCGCCCTCGAACTCGCCGCCGCCCGGCTCCGCATCTACACCATCGCCGAGATCGTCGAACGCCTCGCCGACCGCTTCCGCGTCCTCGCCTCCTCGCGCCGCGACCTGACGACCCGGCAGCGCTCCCTCCAGGGCGCCATCGAGTGGAGCTGGTCCCTCCTCGCCCCCTGGGAACGCGCCGCGTTCGCCCAGCTCTGCGGGTTCCGCGCGGGTTTCTTCCTGGAGGACGCGGAAGCGGTGCTGGACCTGAGCGGATTCCCGGATGCGCCGGTGGCGGCGGACGCGGTGCAGTCTCTCCGTGAAAAAAGTTTTCTGCGGGCGGCGGTGACTCCCCGCGGAGTGCGGTTTCGAACGGACCTGTCGCTCCGCGCGTGGGGCGAGGAGCGCGGCAGGACGGAGCCGGCCCTCGGCGCCGGCGAGGCGTCCCTCCGGCGGCTGGCGGCCTGGATGACCGGGAGGGCGGAGGGCTGGGCGGAGGCGCGCGGCGAGGGGATCATCGAGGGGCTCGACCGGCTCTCGCTCGAGCGCGAAAACCTCCTGGCGGTGGTTGAGCGCGCCCTGGCCGCGGGCGATCCCTCCACCGCCGGCCGCGCGGCGCTCGCCCTGGAACGCGCCCTGGCGATCCGCGGCCCGTGGGACCTGCGGGTCCCGCTTCTCTCCCCGGTCTGCGCTGCCCTTCCCGAAGGCCCCCTCCGCGTCAGGGTCGGCACCGAACTGGCGCGCGCCTTCGTGTCCTCCGGACGCCTCCAGGACGCCGCGAAGGTGATGAGGGAGACCCTTCCCGCCGCCCGGACCTGCGGTTCCCCCCGCGCGCTGGCGGAGACCCTCCGGGCCGCGACGAACATCACCTATGCCGTGGGCGATCAGGCCGGATCTCTCGCGCTGGCGCGCGAGATGGGCAGTCTCTCCGCCGCGGCGAATCTCCCGGACGTCGCGGTCTGGGCCGCGATCGGGACGGCAGGCGCGCGGGACGCGATGGGCGAGTCGCGGGCGGCGCGGGAGGAGATCGCCGCGGCTCTGCAGACCGCGCCCGCCGATCTGCCGCTCGACGTCGTCGCCTGGGGGACGTTCAGCCTCGGAATTCTGACGTCGTCCGTGAGCGAGCCCGCGGAGGCAATCCGGCTCATGGACAAGGCCGCAACGCTCTGGACCCGGCTCGGCTGCCTCCACCTTTCCGCCCGCGCGCGCGGTTCGTCCGCCCGTTTTCAACTCCGGATCGGGGCGTCGGAGCGTGCCATGGAGACCATCCGGAGCACGATCGACGACCTCCGCCATGCAGGCGACCCCCAGGGTGCGATCTGGTCGATCCTCAACCTGGCGGAGGTCCTGAAGCGACTCGGCCGCAACGGGGAGGCGCTGGTGCGCGCGCGCGAGTCCGAGGATCTCGCCCGGCGGTCCGACCTTCCGCGCGAAACGCAGGACGCTCTCTCGGAGCGGGGGTTCATCCTGCTGCGCCTGGATCGGCTGGACGAAGCGGAGGCCGTGTTCCGCGAGGCGGAGGCGCTGGCGGGCGAGCTGAAGGAACCCGCCCGGCTTGCGCGGACGCAGACGGGACTTGCCCGGGTCCTGCAGGGGCGCGGCAATCTCGGCGCCGCGCTGGACCTCGTCCGGTCCGCCCTCTCCCATTACGAGGACAGCGGAAACCGCTCGAACGCGGCGGCCGTCGCGAGCGGGCTCTCGTCGCTCCTCCTGGCGCTCCGGAGATTTCCCGAGGCGCTGGAAGCGGCGGAGAAGGCGATCCGCTATTACGGTGAGACCGGGGAGCGTTCCCTCGACCTGCCGGCGGCCGGGATGAGGATCGTGGCGCTCCTGGAGATGGCGAAGCCGGCCGAGGCTGTGGCTGCGGCCACGCAGTCGCTGGGCAGACCGGACCTGCTGCTTCCGCAGAATTTCGAGCACCGATGCGACTTCCTGATCACCCGCGCCGCCGGCCTCCGCGCGCTGGGGAGGGAGACCGACGCGCGGGCCGACGACCGGGCCGTGCTGGACGCCTGGCGGGCCTGGTCCGGCGAGCC
>JABWAY010000409.1 GCA_013360825.1 Candidatus Brocadiia bacterium
TCCGGCGGCGTGCCACGTCGCCGCCGGACGGGGGAGGATCGCCATCGGGATGGCGGCCGTCGCGGCGGCGGCCACGGGAACCGGCCGCCGTCGCGCGCCTCCGGGAGAGCGCGAGGCACGGAGAATCGTCCCCGCAAGGCGGATCGCGATCAGGCTGAACACGCCCAGCATCGCCCAGGCGCCGCACCGGTCGAGCCAACCCGTCTCGAATCCGAGCAGGTCGCGCCCGATCCCGACCCAGGGGGACAGGGAAGAAAACGCCAGCCGGGACAGCATCGGATGGCCCGCCCCCGACAGGGCGTTTCCGAAAATCGCGGAGACGATCGCCGACACCCCGCCGAACGCCCCGGTCAGCAGGACCGCCAGCGCCGTCGCGGGGCCGCTCCGCGCGACGGAGGCGGACGCGACGATCGAAAGCGAGCAGACGAACACCGCGTGCGCCCCCAGGTGCAGGACGGTCGTGAGCAGCCCGGACGGCGACGTCCCGCCCAGCACCATGGCCGCCACCCCCACCGGCAGGCCCGCCGCCAGGACGGACAGCGACAGCGCCGCCCCCGCGACGAACTTCCCGCTCACGATCTCCAGGTCGCTCACCGGCGCCACCGAAAGAAGATCGAGCGTCTTCCGCTCCCTCTCCCATGCAATCGCCGGCGCGACCAGGGCGGGGACGAGAAGCGTCGCGGCCGCGAACTCGGCCCAGAAGAACGCCAGGAAGACGGAGCGGCCGCCGTGCTCCAGCGCGGCGGCATCCCCTCCCCACGGCCAGACGATCGCCGCCAGCGCGGCCATGAAGACCGCGAACCCGGCCCGCAGCAGGTACATCCGCGGGCCGCGGGAGAGATTCAGGAGCTCACAGACGATCAGCGGGCGCCCGATCATGTCACCTTCCCCCGCGTCAGCCGGAGGAACGCCTCCTCCAGGTCGGCCTGCGATTCGCGGAACAGCGTGATTCTCAGTCCCGCGCGGTGCAGGGCCGCGGGGACCGTGGAGATGTCCCGGTCCGGGCGGTCGAACGACGCGTGGAGCACCCCCTCCTCCTCCCAGACGCGCGTCACCCCCTCGACCGCCCCCGCCGCGTCCAGCGCCCGCCCGGCCTCCTCCGCCACGCGGAATTCCACCTCCAGCCCCTGGGCCGCACGCCTCAGCGCCTCGGCGACGCTCCCCTTGTACAGCAGCCGCCCCGCTTCGATCACGGCGATCGTGTCGCAGAGATCGCTCATCTCGCGGAGGATGTGCGACGACACCAGGATGGTCTTCTTCATCCGGCCGAGCTCGGCGATCAGAGAGCGGATCTCGATGCGGGCGCGTGGATCGAGGCCGCTGGCGGGCTCGTCGAGGAGGAGGACGTCCGGATTGTGGACGAGAACCCGCGCAAGGCCGAGACGCTGCTGGTTGCCCCGCGACATCGTCCGGATCAGCGTCGTCTTCTTCGACCCCAGGTCGGTGAGCCCCAGGATGTCGTCGATCACCTTTTCGCGGTCGGCCGACGGGATGCGGTGCATCGCCGCGAAGAAGTGCAGGTACTCCTCGACGAGCATGTCCTCGTACACGCCGAACGTGTCCGGCATGTATCCGAGAATCCGCCGGACTTCGGTGCGGTCGCTCGAGACGGAGAAACCGCCGATCATCGCGTCCCCGGAACTGGGGGCGAGAAGCGTGGACAGGATCCGGATGGTCGTGGTCTTTCCCGCTCCGTTCGGGCCGATGAACCCGCAGATCTCCCCGCGGGCGACGCTGAACGTGAGCGTATCGACGGCGGTGACGGTGCCGAAGCGACGGGAGAGGTTGCGGACTTCGATCATCGGGGTCCCCGGGGATGGATCCGGACGAAGAGGAGGGCGCGCACCGGCGGGCGGCCGGCGATCGAAGGCGCGGAGGGGGACGTCTCGAGCCATCCGGCGAGGACCGGGTGCTCCGGTGTGGGGACGACCAGCCGGTGTCCGCCTTCCGGCACTCCCGCCTCAAACGCCGCGAGAAACGCCGCGGCGCCGGCCTGGAACGAACCGGACGGAAACGGAAGTCCCGGGCCGGACGGCCCCCGCGGGACCGGTTCGCCGGGCCGAAGGTCGCCCAGCGGGATCGGTTCACCGCCGGTCATCCAGCGCGCGCCGCGGAGCGGCCCGGGGGCGTGGAACCGCAGTTCCCCCTCCGTCGCCTCCAGCCGGAACGCCGACGGCGGCAGGTCCGCGGTCAGGATCATCAGGCGCGGACGCCAGGCCTTGAGCTCGACCTCCCGGGCGGACGGGGACGGGCCACCGGAAAACAGCGTCGGCGGGACGCGCTTCCCCGGATCCTCCGGCTCTCCCGGCTCGCACGACCAGAGCCGGGCGTCCCGGGCGCCGAGGTGGAGGTCGCAGCGCAGGTTTGCCGGCGCCGTGACGGAGAGGATGGACGTCTCCCGCGCTCCCTCCGGCCAGACGTCGAGGACTCCGAGGACCGTCACCTCCGGACCGCGCGGGAGGCTGCGCACCCCGAACATCCACCCGCCGGCGCAGGCCAGCGCGACCAGGAGCGGAAACGTGGCCCAGGTCCAGGGCTGCCGGCCCAGCCGCCGCAGCCCGAACCACTCCAGCGGCCCCGCGGCGAGCGCGAACCCGGCCAGCAGCGCGAAGAACCACCCGAGAAGGTGCCGCCTCCCCGAGGAAGCCGCCGTCACGAAACCCTCGCGCTCCCGGTCCCTCTCCTCCCGCGCCCGCTTGCGCGCCTCCCACCACGCCCGCATCGCTTCGTCCCTGTCCGCCATCCGGCGGTACGGGAGTCCCCACATCGACGGCCGTCGCAGGTCGAGCCACTCGCTCCACCGACGTTCCAGCCCGCCCCAGTCGCTCACCGGGCGCAGGCTCGCGTCGAACGGAACCAGGATGCAGCGGCCGAGCCCGGCGGGTGCCCGATAGGCGCCCAGGACCTCCTCGGCGCCCGGAAGACGCTCGCAGGCGGCCACCGGAAATGGCGCCGCGGGGGTCGGAATGCCCTCGTCGATCGACCGGAGGCTCGTGAGTTCGCGGACGCCGGTGATCCGTGCGGGAAGCAGGACGCCCAGGCCCCCGCGGGCGGCCGCCTCGGCGTCGGCG
>JABWAY010000059.1 GCA_013360825.1 Candidatus Brocadiia bacterium
CCGTCCTGCACCTCCGCGCCGGGGAATGTATCCGTCGTGAAGATGTCCGCCCCGCTGATGTTCGTCGTCCGGCGGCTCGACTTCTTGCGGCATCCCGTCACCGCAAGCAGGCTCAGCCCCAGAACGAGCGCAACGGTCCACCACCGACTGCCGTTCAGCATGAAAGCCCTCCTTTTTCTCGCCTGGCGGCGAAACCAGCGGGAGGCACAGCTCCCGCAATTGTGACAGGACAGATTTCGGCCGGAGCCGAAGTCCGCAAATTTAGGAATCCAGGCGCCCGGGGTCAAGCCAAACCGCCGGGCCATCGCCGACACCTGTCGACAAAAAAACACCCGCCGGAAACCCCGGCGGGTGTCAGATTCGTCGTTCGGTCAGACTACCAGGCGAAATGCGCGAACGCCTTGTTCGCCTCCGCCATCTTGTGAACGTTCTCGCGCATCGTCATCGCGTCCCCCTCCTTCTTGTACGCCGCGGCCAGCTCGTCGCAGAGCCGCAGATACATCGGACGCCCCTTCTTCTTCCGCGTCGCCTGCAGAATCCACCGGAACGCCAGCGACTGCGCCCGCTTCGACGCCACCTCGACCGGCACCTGGTACGTCGCGCCGCCGACGCGCCTCGACCGCACCTCGACCAGCGGCTTCACGTTGTCCACCGCCTTGGTGAAAATCTCGAGCGTGTCCACGCCGGGAACCTTCTTCTCCACCGCCTTCAGCGCATCGTAGAAAATCGCCTGCGCCTTGACCTTGCCCCCGTCGTACATCAGGCAGTTGATGAATTTCCCCACCACCCGGTTCTTGTAACGCGGGTCCGGACGCAGCAGCTTGTCCATCGACTTGAACTTCTTCGGCATCTCTTCCCTTTCCCGCCCGCGGTTTCTTTCGCGGACAATCTTCCCCTCTCGGGGCGCCCCCGTTCAGGAGGCACGACTCCGGACGCGGACCCCCGCGGCCGGGAACATGGCAGGCCCCCCGCGACCGGCGGGGGACACGTTACGCTTTCGGACGCTTCGCCCCGTACTTCGACCGGCTCTGCTTCCGGGCTTCCACCCCGCCGCAGTCGAGCACGCCGCGGATGATGTGGTACCGGACGCCGGGCAGGTCGCGGACGCGGCCGCCGCGCACGAGCACGATCGAGTGCTCCTGCAGGTTGTGGCCCTCGCCCGGGATGTAGGCCGTGACTTCACGGCCGTTCGAGAGCCGGACGCGCGCGATTTTCCGGAGCGCGGAATTCGGCTTCTTCGGGGTCATCGTCTTCACCAGGAGGCAGACGCCCTTCTTGAAGGGGCTCTTCTGCAGCACCGGGGACTTGCTCTTCGCCTTCGGGGACTTTCTGCCGTGGCGGACCAGCTGATTTACGGTCGGGCACATTCGGGCATGTTCTCCATGGTTCGGGGCGGAACAGGATAGCGACGGTCCCCGGCGACTGCAAGAGCGAAAGGCGGGACCGGTTGCCCGGCCCCGCCTCCGCCCGTCAGAGTTGTACGGCCTAGATGACCTGGTCCCCTTCCTTCACGAGCGCCACGTTCTTCCGGACGCGCATGGCCCCGTATTTCCGGAAGCCTGTCCCGGCGGGGATCATGTGCCCGAGAATCACGTTCTCCTTCAGGCCGACGAGCTCGTCGCGGCGCGCGGCGAGGGCCGCCTCCGTGAGGACCTTCGTCGTTTCCTGGAAGGACGCCGCGGCGATGAACGACTCGCTCTGGAGCGCCGCCTTGGTGACGCCGAGGAGCAGGGGCTTGGCCGTCGCCGGCTTCTTCCCCTTTTCCTCGTGCTTGCGGTTTTCTTCCTGGAACCGGAACCGGTCGATGACGGTGTTCGGAAGCAGGTCGGCATCCCCCGAACTGACGACTTTGACCTTGCGGAGCATCTGCGACACGATGATCTCGATGTGCTTGTCGTCGATGCCGACGCTCTGCGAGCGATAGACGTTCTGGACCTCGCGGAGGAGGTACACCTGCACCGCCTCCTCGCCGCTGATCCGCAGGATGTCGTGCGGGACCAGCGGGCCGTCCACGAGCGCTTCGCCGGCCTTGACCCGGTCGCCGCGGTGGACGCGGAGGTGCTTGCCGTGCGGGACCAGGTGCTCGCGCTCCAGGCCCGACTCCTCGTTCCGGACGATGATCGTGCGCTTTCCACGACGCTTTTCGCCCAGCTCCACCGTCCCGTCGATCTCGCTGATGACCGCCGGATCCTTCGGCTTGCGCGCCTCGAACAGCTCGGTCACCCGGGGGAGACCGCCGGTGATGTCCTGCGTTCCGGAGATTTCGCGGGGGGTCTTGGCCAGCAGGTCTCCCTGCAGGACTTCGTCGCCCTGCGCCACCTCGATGAACGCCTTCTCCGGCACGACGTACGACCCGAGGATCGCCCCCTCCTTGTCCTTGATGACGACCTGCGGATGCAGCTCGCCCTTGTGCTCGATGATCATCTTGCGCCGGACGCCGGACTTCGCGTCCAGCTCCTCGCGCATCGTGACGTTCTTGATGATGTCCTCGAAGTGCACGACGCCGTCCTTCTCGGCCAGGATCGGAATGTTGTGCGGATCCCAGCGGACGAGCAGGGTCTTGGCCTTGATCTTGCCGCCGTCGTCGACCTTGATCTGGGCGCCGGCCGGGATCGTGTACCGCTCGATCTCGCGCTCCTTGTCGTCCATGATCAGGATTTCACCGTTGCGGTTCAGCGCGATCAGGTCTCCCGACCGCGACCGGGCGTGACGGATGCCGGTGAACCGGGCCGTCCCCGCGGTCTTGGTCACGATCTGGGATTCCTCGAGCGTCTTGGACGCGACGCCTCCGATGTGGAACGTCCGCATCGTCAGCTGCGTTCCGGGCTCGCCGATGGACTGGGCGGCGATGATGCCGACGGCGAGACCCTCCTCGACCAGCTGGCCGGTCGAGAGGTCCATCCCGTAGCACCGCGCGCACAGCCCCATCGTCGCCTCGCAGGTCAGGGGGCTCCGGACCCGGACCTTCTGGTACCCGAGCGCCTCCACCCGCTTCGAGATGTCGTCCGTGATGACCTCGCCCTCCCGGACCACGATCTCGTCCGTCACGATGTCCACGATGTTGTCGCGGGCGACGCGGCCGTGGATCAGCTGGCTCAGCTGGACCTCGATCTTCTCGCCCTTGTAGATCGTCGACTTCGTGATTCCGTTCAGCGTCCCGCAGTCCTGGGACGTGATCACCACGTTCTGCGCCACATCCACCAGCTTGCGCGTCAGGTACCCGGCGTCCGCCGTCTTCAGCGCCGTGTCCGCCAGGCCCTTGCGGGCGCCGTGCGTCGAGCTGAAGTACTCCAGGACGTTCAGGCCCTCGCGGAAGCACGCCTTGATCGGCGTCTCGATGATCTTTCCGCTCGGCTTCGCCATCAGGCCGCGCATGCCGGCCAGCTGGCGGACCTGGTCCACCGACCCTCGGGCGCCCGAGGTCGCCATCATGAAGATCGGGTTCAGCACGTGCTTCCCGTCACGGATGTCCTCGCGCATCTCCAGGAGCATCGCCTCGCCGACGCGCTCGCGCGCATTCGTCCAGCAGTCGATGATCTGGTTGTAGCGCTCGCCCTCCGTGATCGCGCCTTTCTGGTAGTTCTTCTCGATCTTCGCAACGTCCCCTTCCGACAGCTTGATGATCTCCGCCTTGCGGGTCGGAACGCGCAGGTCGTCCTTCGAGATCGAAAGACCGGCCAGCGTCGCCGACTTGAACCCCAGGGCCTTGAGATCGTCCAGCAGCTTCAGGGTCGGTTCCTTCCCGAGCCGGCGGTGGCACGTCGAAATGACCGCGCTCACCCCCTTCTTGTCGATGTCGTAGTTGTAGAACGGCATCCCCGGCGGAAGGATGTCGTTGAAGATGATACGGCCGATCGTCGTGATGTACCGGCCGAACCCCTCCGACTTCTCCACCGTGTCCCGCTTGTTCCAGACCTCGCGCTTCTCGCCCAGATTCACGCGGATCGGATCGTGAATCTTGACCTTCTTCATCTCGTACGCCAGCAGCGCCTCCTCCGAAGAGGAGAACGGCTTCCGGTCGTCCGCCATCTTCGGCGTCGTCCCGGGACGGCGGACCGTCAGGTAGTTCACGCCGAGCACCATGTCCTGCGACGGCGCGATGATCGGGTTGCCGTGCGCCGGGCTGAAGATGTTCTGGGTCGACATCATCAGCGTCTTGGCCTCGACCTGCGCCTCCCACGACAGCGGCAGGTGGACGGCCATCTGGTCCCCGTCGAAGTCGGCGTTGAAGCCGGCGCAGACGAGCGGGTGGATCTTGATCGCGTTCCCCTCGACCAGGACCGGGTCGAAGGCCTGGATGCCCATTCTGTGAAGGGTCGGCGCGCGGTTGAGCATGACCGGGTGGTCGGTGATCACCTCCTCGAGGATGTCCCACACCCCTTCGTCACGCCTCTCCAGCATCTTCTTCGCAGACTTGATCGTGTCCGCCCGGCCCATCTCCCGCAGACGGCGGATGATGAACGGCTGGTACAGCTCGAGGGCGATCTTCTTCGGCAGGCCGCACTGGTTCAGCTTCAGCTCCGGCCCGACCACGATCACCGAACGCGCGCTGTAATCGACACGCTTTCCGAGCAGATTCTCCCGGAACCGCCCCTGCTTGCCCTTGATCATGTCCGTCAGCGACTTCAGCGGACGGTTGTTCGACCCCAGCACCGGCCGACGGCACCGGTTGTTGTCGAACAGCGCGTCCACCGACTGCTGCAGCATCCGCTTCTCGTTCCGGATGATGACCTCCGGCGCGTTCAGGTCGAGCAGCTTCTTCAGGCGGTTGTTCCGGTTGATCAGCCGCCGGTACAGATCGTTCAGGTCGCTCGTCGCGAAATTCCCCGACTCCAGAAGCACGAGCGGACGCAGGTCCGGCGGGATCACCGGGATCACGTCCAGGACCATCCACTCCGGCTTGTTCCCGCTCGCCATCAGCATCTCGACCAGGCGCAGCCGCTTGATGATGTCCTTCTGCCGCTGCACCGAGGCCGTCTTCTTCAGATCCTTCCGGAGCTGCTCCGAGAGCGTCCCGAGGTCCATCTTCTGCAGCAGGATCTTGACCGCCTCCGCGCCCATGTCGGCTTCGAAGTCGTCCCCGTACTGCTCCTTGAACTCCCGGAACTGCTCCTCCGACAGCAGCTGCCGCTCCTTCAGCGGACAGATCTTCTTCCGGACTTCCGTCACCACATAGTCCTGGTAGTAGACCACCCGCTCGAGCGAACTGGTCTTCATCCCGAGAAGCGTCCCGATCCGGCTCGGGATCGTCTTGAAGAACCAGATGTGCGCCACCGGGGACGCGAGGTTGATGTGCCCCATCCGCTTGCGGCGGACCCGGCTGAGCGTGATTTCCACGCCGCACCGGTCGCACACGATCCCCTTGTACTTGATCCCCTTGTACTTTCCGCAGAAGCACTCCCAGTCCTTCTCGGGACCGAAGATGCGCTCGCAGAACAGGCCGTCCTTCTCCGGGCGGTATGTCCGGTAGTTGATCGTTTCCGGCTTCTTCACCTCGCCGTAGGACCAGCTGCGGATCTCCTCAGGAGACGCCAGCTTGATCGTGACGGCGCTGTAGTCGTTGATGCGGTCGTAAAAGAGGTCCACTCTAGAGCCCCTTTCTCTTCTCGAGTTTCAGCGACAGGCCAAGACCCTTGATCTCGTTCGTGAGCACCTCGAAGGACATCGGCGTGCCGGGCTCGAGTGTGTTCTCGCCCTTCACCATCGATTCGTAGATCTTCGTGCGCCCGTCGACGTCGTCCGACTTCACCGTGAGCAGCTCCTGCAGGATGTTCGCCGCCCCATAGGCTTCGAGCGCCCAGACTTCCATTTCTCCGAAGCGCTGGCCGCCGTAGCGCGCTTTTCCGCCCAGCGGCTGCTGGGTGATCAGGCTGTAGGGGCCGGTCGCCCGGGCGTGGACCTTGTCGTCCACGAGGTGGTGCAGCTTCAGCATGTAGATCATGCCGACGGTGACCCTCTCGTCGAACGGTTCGCCGGTCCGCCCGTCGTGCAGGACCGACTTGCCGTCCATCGGCAGGTCGGCCTGGCCGAGCAGCTCGGTGATTTCCTCCTCGGTCGCTCCCTCGAAGACGGGGGTGACCGAACGGAAGCCGAGCTTGCTCCCCGCCCACCCGAGGTGGGTTTCGAGGATCTGCCCGACGTTCATGCGGCTCGGGACGCCCAGCGGGTTCAGGATCATCTCGACGGGAGTGCCGTCCGCGAGGAACGGCATGTCCTCGTCGGGCATGATCCGCGCCACGACGCCTTTGTTCCCGTGGCGGCCGGCCATCTTGTCGCCGACCGACAGGTTCCGCTTGGTCGCGATGTAGATCTTCACCATCTCCAGGACGCCCGTCGGGAGCTCGTCGCCGCGCTCCAGCCGGTTGGTCTTCCGCTCCTTCTCGTTCTCCGCGATCTCGGCCTTCCGGAAGAACTCCCGGATCGTCGTCGAAACCTTCGTGCGCTCGCTCGGCTTGTCGAAATCCCACCGCTCCCAGTCGAGCCGGTCGCGGAGGTCGCGCAGATCCTTGGCTCCCGTCGTCCTGGCCCCGAACTCCAGCGTCGCCGGGACGGCGCGCCCGACCGTCGGCTTGATCTCCTTGATCAGGGCGTCCAGCAGCTCCTGCACCCGCGTGTCGAAATCCTTCTCGATCTTCTTCTTCTCCTTCTTGGCCTCCTCCCGCTCCTTCTCCGAGAGGCTCACCTTCCGGCTGAATTTCTCCGCGTCCAGCACGATCCCCTCGACGCCGCTCGGCACCTCCAGGGAGTCGTTCTTCACGTCCTCCCCCGCGCGCCCGAAGATCACGTGCAGCAGCTTCTCCTCCGGCGTCAGCTCCGACTTCGACTTCGGCGCCACCTTCCCCACCAGGATGTCCCCCGGCTTCACCCGGGTTCCGATCCGGATGATCCCGTCCTCGCCGAGGTTCTTCAGCTGCTTCTCCGAGACGTTCGGGATGTCGCGGGTGAACTCCTCGCGCCCCAGCTTCGTCTCGCGGATCTCGATCTCGAACTCCTCGATGTGGATCGAGGTGTACTTGTCCGCCTTGATCAGGCTCTCGCCGACGATGATCGCGTCTTCGAAGTTGAACCCGTCCCACGGCATGAACGCCACCTTCACGTTCTTGCCGAGCGCCAGGATCCCCTGGCTCGTCGCCGCGCCGTCCGCAATCACCTGCCCCTTCGTCACCTTCTGCCCCAGCTTCACGATCGGCTTCTGGTTCAGGCAGGTGCGCTCGTTCAGCCCCACGAACTTCCTCAGCATGTACTCGTGGTCGTCCACCACGATGCGCGTCGCGTCGACCGCGGTCACCGTCCCCGCCTTCTTCGACACCACCACCATCGCGCTGTTCTCCGCCACGATCTTCTCCATCCCCGTCCCGACCAGGGGAGGATCCGTCTCCAGCAGGGGAACCGCCTGGCGCTGCATGTTCGAACCCATCAGCGCCCGGTTCGCGTCGTCGTGCTCGAGGAACGGGATCAGCGCCGCCGAGACGCCCGTCATCTGCTTCGGGGAGACGTCCATGTACGACACATCCTCGCGGGGAACGAAACAGAACTCGCCGTTCACCCGGGCGATGACCTTCTCGTCGATCAGGTGCCCCTTCGCGTCCGTCTTCAGGTCCGCCGGCGCCATGACCTTGTCCATCTCTTCATTCGCGCGCAGCATCTTCACCTCGTCCGTCACACGGCCGTTCTTGACCAGCCGGTACGGACAGATGAGGAACCCGTACTGGTCGATCGTCGCGTAGATCCCCAGCGACGAAATCAGTCCGATGTTCGTGCCTTCCGGCGTCTCAATCGGGCAGATCCGGCCGTAATGCGAAATGTGCACGTCCCGGACCTCAAACCCCGCACGCTTCCGGTTCAGTCCGCCCGGCCCGAGCGCCGACAGCCTCCGCTCGTGCGTCAGCTGCGCCAGAGGATTCGTCTGGTCCACCACCTGCGACAGCTCGCCGCGCCCGAAGAAATACTCGATCGCGCTCGAGACCGTCTTGGCGTTGATCAGCCCCCGCGGCGTCAGCTGGTCCTGCGCATCCAGGTTCATCCGCTCGCCGATCGTCCGCCGCAGCCTCAGGAATCCCTTCCGGATCTCCTCCGCCGCCAGCTCGTCGATCGCCCGCACCCGCCGGTTTCCCAGGTGGTCGATGTCGTCCGCCACCCCCTGGCCTTTCCGCATCTTCAGGATGTAGCTGATCGCGTTGACGATGTCCTCCTTCATCAGGACCTGGTCCTCAGGCCCCTTCTCCTTCTGGAACTTCCGGTTCAGCCGGAACCGCCCGACACGCCCCAGCCGGTACCGCGTCGCATCGAAAAACCGCTCGTTGAACAGCGCCTTCGCGCGGTCCAGCTGCTGCGGCGTCCCGGGACGGAGGCGGGCGTAGATCTTGAGAAGCGCGTCCTCGTGGGACTTGGTGGGGTCCTCGCCGAGGGTGTTGACCAGCGCGGGATCGTCGAGAAGCGGGATGACGTCGAGTTCCTTGATCTCCTCGCGGCGCTCGATGATCTTGATGTGGCCGTCGAGCAGTTCCTTCCCGGCCTCGACCAGGATTTTCCCGGTCTCGGCGTCCACGATCGGGTCGACCAGCACCTTCCCCTTGAGCTGCTCGTAGTCCTTCCCGATCTTGATCCGCTTGGTCTCATGGAAGAGGCGGATGATGTCGGCGTTGGTCGAGTACTCCGGCGACATGGCGCGGAGGAAGGTGGTCGCGGGGATCTTGCCGCTCTGGTCGATGCGGACGTAGAGCGACTCCTTCTTGCCCACCGACAGCTCGATCCAGGAGCCGCGCTCCGGGACGATCCAGCAGGAGTGCAGCTTCTTGTCCCCCGACTTCTCCTCGGTGAAGTCGATGCCGGGAGAGCGGTGGAGCTGGGACACGATGACGCGCTCGGCGCCGTTGATGATGAATTCGCCGCCGCCGATCATGAGCGGAATTTCGCCGAGGTAGACGTCCTCCTCGATCGGTTCCGCCTTCTGCAGGCGCAGCCGGACCTTGAGCGGCGCGCCGTAGGTCAGGCGGAGCCGCCGGCACTCGTCCGGCGTGTAGCGCGGCGGACGCAGTTCGTAACCGAGGTACTGGAGCTCGATCGACCCGTCGTACGACGGGATCGGAAAGATCTCCTGGATCAGCGCCTCGAGCCCGGCCTTCTCGCGCTTGTTCGGCGCAAGGTCGGCCTGGAGGAAGCGGTCGTACGCCTTGGTCTGGATGTCGACCAGGTTCGGAATGGGTGCGGCGTCGGAGACTTTCCCGAAAGTTCTGATTTCCATGCGTGCTCCTTCTGCGATTCCCGGAGTCGGTACGGACCACGAGCTCGTTCGGGACTGCTGCGAGGGCCCGCACGCCGCCACTCCGGCACACTCCGCGTTTCCGCGGAACCACGGCCGGCACCACTGCGATGCGTTTCCTGCGTCGAATTGTCAAACAGGGGACGCCGGGACGGCTTCCGCCGCCCCGGCGCCCCGGATGCGCGAGGGAACTACTTGATCTTGACCGTTCCGCCGGCCGCCTCGATCTCCTTCTTGATCTTCTCGGCCTCGTCCTTCGTCACGTTCTGCTTCAGGATCTTCGGCGACTCGTCGACCATCTGCTTGGCCTCCTTCAGGCCCAGGTCGGTCATCGTCCGCACGACCTTGATCACGCCGATCTTCTTGTCGGCCGTGACGGGCTGGAGCTCGATGTCGAAGGTCGTCTTCTCCTCGGCCGCCGGAGCCGCCGCCGCAGCCGGAGCCGCAGCGCCCGCCGACACCATCGCCGCCGCGGAGACGCCGAACTTCGTCTCGAACTTCTTCACGAGCCCGGAGAGCCACATCACCGATCCGCCCGCCACCGTCTCCAGGATCAGTTCGCTCTTCTCGTCGTCCGACAGACCCTTCACCGTCGTCAGAACCGCGTTCACGTCACCCATCGTCACTCTCCTGATTTTCCGTTGCCGGTTTGTGTGTGTTTAACGTCGACCCGTGACTACCCCTGCGCCGCCCCGCCTTCCTTCGCCTTCTGCTCCTCCACCGCCTTCAGCAGCATCGCCATGTTCTGCATGAGCGCGTTCGAAGCGACGGCGAAGCCCTTCACCGGTCCCTGCATGACCGACGCCAGCTGAGCGAGGAGGGTCTTGCGGTCCGGCATCAGCGACAGCGCCTTGACCTCGGCCGGGGTGAGGGCCTTCTTCTCGAGGATCCCGCCCTTGACCTCCAGCTTCTTGTTCTTGTCGCGCCACGCCAGGATCTTCTTGGCGCAGTCCGCCGGATCGGGCCCGTGGACCAGGGCGAGCATCCCGGTCAGGGTCTTCTCCAGCCCGGCCACGCCCATGTCCTTGAACGCGAGGACGGCCAGCGAGGTCTTCAGGACGTCCACATGGACGTTCGCGGCCTTCAGTTCCTTGCGGAACGAGTCGGCCGACTTCCCGTCCAGGCCCCTGAAATCCACCAGCACCCCCGACGTGACGTCCTTCAGGCGGGCTTTCAGCTCTTTCACCATCCTCGTCCGGATGACCTTGGACATCGCAACGCCTCCTTACTGGATATCCAGGGTGACTCCGGGAGTCATCGTCCCGGAGAGAACGACCTTGCGGACGTAGTTCCCCTTCAGCCCCGGCGGTTTGAGCGCCCGGACGTGGTCTACGATGAAGGTCACATTGTCTTTCAGTTTGTCGGCCGCGAACGACAGCTTGCCCACGGGCACCTGCACGTTCCCGCCCGCGTCCGCCTTGTACTCGATCTTGCCGGCCTTGAACTCGCGGACCGCCGTCTGCACGTCCTCGGCGACCGTCCCGTTCTTCGGACTCGGCATCTTGCCCTGGGGACCCAGGACCCGCCCCAGCCGGCTGATCTTCTTCATCATCGCGGGAACGGCGATCGCGACGTCGAAGTCCATCCAGCCGCCCTCCACCTTCTTGGCCAGCTCGTCGCTCCCCACCTCGTCCGCCCCGGCCGCCCGCGCCTTGTCCGCATCCGCGCCTTCCGCGAACACGACCACCTTGCGGGACTTGCCGAGACCGTGGGGAAGGCTCACAGCGCCCCGGAGGGCCTGCTCCGCCTTCTTCACGTCGATCCCCAGAGAGAACGAAACGTCCACCGTCTGGTCGAATTTCCCGGGCTCGAACTTCTTGAGCACCGCGACACCGCCGGCGACGTCGTACCTCTTCTTCGGATCGACGAGCGCGGCGTTCTTCCGGTACCGCTTGCTGCGCTTCTGCATCCGCGTCTCCTGCCGCCCCGCTCCCCCCCGAAGGAGGTCGACATCTGCCCGCCGCGGGCCGGCATCCGCGGGCAGAAACTGAAGAACCGGGCGACCGGACATCCGGCCGCCGCGGGATTACCTGCCTTCGACCTTGATTCCCATCGAACGGGCCGTCCCCGCGACCATCCGGGCGCCCATCTCGAGATCGTTCGTGTTCAGGTCCGACAGCTTCGCCTTCGCGATGTCCTTGCACTGCTGCCACGTCACCTTCCCCACCGTCTCCTTGTTCGGAGCCGCGGCGCCTTTCACGCAGCCCGCCGCCTTCTTGAGCAGCGCCGACGCCGGCGGGGACTTGATGATGAAGTCGAACGTGCGGTCCTTGTAGACCGACACGATGACCGGGTAGAGGGTGCCCATGTCTTTGCGGGTGGCGTCATTGAAGCGCTTGACGAACTCGCCGATGTTGACGCCGTGCTGCCCGAGGGCGGGGCCGACCGGCGGGGCGGGGGTCGCCTGGCCGCCGGGGCACTGCAGCTTGATCTTCGCCTGGACTTCCTTGGCCATCGTTCACTCTCCTCTGGGGATGGCGCTCTTTGGCGGAATTCGCCCAGCGCCGACCTGTCCTGCGGCCGTCAGATCTTCTCGATCTGCCAGCTTTCCAGCTCGACCGGCGTCGCGCGGCCGAAGATGGTGATCGTGACGCGCACGAGCCCCTTCTCCGGGATCACTTCCTCCACGACGCCGTCCATGTTCTCGAATGCGCCTTCCTTGATCCGGACCGAGTCGCCCTTCTCGAAGTTGATCACGAGCTTGGGCTTGTCGGTCGTGGTGGTCGACACCATCAGGATCTTGTCGACTTCGTGCTGGGCCATCGGGACCGGCTTCTTCGAGCCCAGGAAGTCGCCGATGCCGGGGGTTTCGCGGACGAGGTACCAGGCCTGCTCGGGAACTTCGCCGTCCGCGGTGTCCGTCTCGATGAGGAGGTATCCGGCGTACAGCTTCCGGTCCCGGACCTTCTTCTTCCCCCCCTTGATCTCGGTCACCTTCTCGCAGGGAACGAGCACCCGCGTGATGACCGTGTCGAGGTTCGCCGCCTTGACCCGGCGTTCCAGGGAGTCCCGCACTTTTCCTTCGCGCCCGCTCTGGACGCGCACCACATACCACTGTTTCGCCACGGTGACCATGACCTCTACAGGATTCCCGTCTTGGTAAACACGAAGCGGAACAGGAAGTCGACGAGGGTGACGAACCCCCCGATGACGACCACGGACACGATCACGACGACCGAGCTGCCCATCCATTCCGGGCGGGTCGGCCACGAGACGCGGTGCATTTCGCTTTCGACGTCGATCAGGAAGTCGGCGGCCCGGCGGCCGTTCACGGCGAACAGGTAGGTCGCGAGGCAGCCGGCGATGAACAGAAGGGTCGCGCCGAGCAGGCCGACGGTGAGCCCCTGCTTGATCCCGGGGAGGCTGGCCGCGATCTGTTTTCCCCAGAACGTCCTGCCGGTCACGTTGCCGACCGCGTCGATCTTCTCCATGGCCGGAAACAGGTAGAGGGAGTGGGAGGCGAAGATCGACAGCAGGCCGCCGAAGATGCCGGCGGTCCACCGCGCCCAGGTTCCCTGCCCCGGTTTGTAGTACTTGAATTCGACGTTCATCCGGACACCTTCCTTCCTGTGACAACCCGGGCCGCGCGCCGGCGGCGGCGGCCCGGAATCAGTCTCTGGCAGGAGCGGAGGGAATCGAACCCCCAACCGCCTGATTTGGAATCAGGTGCTCTACCTAGTTGAGCTACGCTCCTGCAACCTCGGGGCTACTTCTTCCGCTCCTTGTGCGGCCGGTGAGACCGGCACTTGGAACAGAACTTCGACAGCTCCAGCTTCTGGCCCTGCTTCAGCGTGGAAGTGGACTTCGTCGTGCGGTAATAACGGTTCCCGCACTCCGTGCACTCCAGAAAAATCGGCTCGCGGACGGCCATGACGTTCTCCCTTTAGTCCAGGATCTTCGTGACGACGCCCGCACCCACCGTCTTGCCACCTTCGCGGATGGCGAAGCGCTGGGCTTCCTCCAGAGCGATCGGGTTGGTGAGTTCGACTTCGAAGCGGGCGTTGTCGCCGGGCATCACCATTTCGACCCCCGTCTCGAGCTTGACCGAGCCGGTGACGTCGGTGGTCCGGAAATAGAACTGCGGGCGGTAGCCGGAGAAGAACGGCGTGTGGCGGCCGCCTTCCTCCTTCTTCAGGATGTACACCTCGGACAGGAACTTCGTGTGCGGCTTCACGGAGCCGGGTTTGCACAGCACCATCCCCCGTTCCAGGTCTTCCTTTTCGACGCCGCGCAGCAGGACGCCGACGTTGTCGCCGGCCATCGCGAAGTCGAGCGTCTTGTTGAACATTTCGACGCCCGTGACGACCGACTTCCGCGTCTCCTTGCGGACGCCGATGATCTCGCACTCGTCGCCGACCTTGACTTTGCCGCGCTCCACCCGGCCCGTGCCGACCGTGCCGCGACCCTTGATCGAGAAGACGTCCTCGAGGGCGACCAGGAACGGCTTGTCCTCCTCGCGCTTCGGCTCGGGGATGAACGTGTCGAGCGCGTTGACCAGGTCCAGGATGCACTTCGCGGACTCCGGATCCTTCGGGTTCTGGTACGCCTTGAGCGCCTGGCCGCGGATGATCGGGGTCGTGTCGCCGGGGAAGTTGTACTTGTTGAGCAGGTCCCGGATTTCGACCTCGATCAGCTCGAGCAGCTCGGGGTCGTCGACGAGGTCGATCTTGTTCAGGAAGACCACCATCGCCGGCACGTTCACCTGGCGGGCCAGGAGGACGTGTTCGCGGGTCTGCGGCATCGGGCCGTCCGCGGCCGAAACCACGAGGATCGCGCCGTCCATCTGCGCGGCGCCCGTGATCATGTTCTTGATGTAGTCGGCGTGCCCGGGGCAGTCGATGTGCGCATAGTGCCGCTTCTCGGACTCGTACTCGACGTGCGACACCGCGATCGTGACCGTCTTCGACGCGTCACGCTCGATGCCGCCCTTCGCGATGTCCTTGTAGTCGCGAATCTTCGCCAGAGCCTTCTCGGCCAGGACCGCGGTCAGTGAAGCCGTGAGCGTGGTTTTGCCATGGTCGATGTGACCAATGGTGCCGACGTTGATGTGCGGCTTCGTCCTCTTGAAGACATCCTTGGCCATCGTGGCTCTCCTTTTCCTCTTTCGTAATGTTCCTGTTTTCGAAGCTGGCGATGGGACTTGAACCCACGACCTCCTCCTTACCAAGGAGGTGCTCTACCGGCTGAGCTACGCCAGCCTGACTCTCAAAAAAACACCCTTCGCCGCGAAGCGAAGGATGGGAAGGACGGCTCCCTGCCGGCACGAAAAGGCTCGGAATTATGGGAATCTGGCAATCTGGAGTCAAGGAATATTTCCCGGGGGGCTGGGGATGGCGCTCCCGCAAGGTCTTGGGCACAGGGAAGTTCCGTCGGATCCCGGGGCAGGCCCGCCGGAGCCGCCGCTTTTAGGCCCTTTGCTTGATCGCTCACCCCTCCGCCGGGGTTCAAGGCGGCGGCGCCCGGGGGACGATAGTCCCGACATGCTGAGCGCCGTCGCGTGGGCCCCGGATACCGGATTCATGGCGGATGTTCCCCCCGGGACGCTGCAGTCCCTCGCCGCGCGGCCGGAGGTGATCGTCTGGGTCGATGCGGAGGGGCTGGCGCCCGGGGAGCTCGAGATCCTCAGGACGGCGTTCGATCTGCACCCGGCGGCGGTGGACGAGTGCCGCGACTTCGCGTCGCTGCCGAAGATCGACGATTTCGGCGGCTCGATCGTGGTCGTGCTCCACCGCGTCCAGTTCGAGGAGAGCACGCGCGAGCTGCAGCTGAAGGAGATCAATTTCCTCCTCGGGCGGAACTGGCTGCTGACGGTGCGCGAGGACTCCTCAACGAGCGTCGACTCCGTGCGCCGGAAGGTGGCGGGGGTGCCCGAGATGCTCCGGGACGGGCCGGGGCGGATCATGGCCGAGATCATGGACGTCATCACCGGCCGGTATGTGCCGACCGTGGAATTCCTCGAGAAGGAGATCGAGAGGGTCGAGGAGCAGATGTTCGACGGGCGGGTCGGCACGGAGGCGTTCAGCCGCATCCTGTCGCTCCGGCACACCGTCGTCGCGCTCCGCCGGTCGCTCGTTCCGCAGCGCGAGGTCATCCACCGCCTGGCGCGCGAGGAATTCCGGATCGTGGGCGGGGCCGTCGCGCTCCGCCTCCGGTCGACGCACGACGAACTCGCCTGGATCCTGACCGAGCTGGAAATCCACCGCGAACTCCTCACCAGCGCCTTCGAGGGACACGCCGCGATCGCGTCGAACCGCCTCGCGGAAGTCTCCAACCGCATGAATCAGGTCATGGAGCGCCTCACCCGGTTCGCCACCGTCTTCATGCCCCTCACCCTCGTCACCGGGATCTACGGGATGAACTTCGACTGGATGCCGGAACTGCGGATGAAGTGGGGATATCCGGTCGTGGTGGCGGGGTTGCTCCTGGGAGGACTCGCCCTGGCGCGGTACTTCCGGCGGACGCTTCCGCCCGGCTTCGACGCCGCACGGCCCCCCGCGGTGCGCGGGGGGACGCGGATCGTGCGCAAGGCGCGCGCGGGGGCGGCGCCGAAGTCGACGGGGATC
>JABWAY010000410.1 GCA_013360825.1 Candidatus Brocadiia bacterium
CGGTCAGCAGCGGGAGCATTTCGGGGGGCAGCGGCGGGCGGAGCAGGACGGAGACGGCGATCCCCAGCCCCGGCGGCGAGTGCCAGACGCGCCCGTGCCGGCCGCGCCCCTCGGTCTGCCGCTCGGCCGTCACGACCAGCCCCTCCGGCTCGCCCGCCCGCGCCGCTTCCCAGCACACATCGTTGGTCGAGGAAGCGGCGTCGAGGCAGACCACGCGGGAGGGGATCCTGCGCGCGGGCCGGTCCCGGAGGATGTCCGCGGGGCGCAGGGGCCCGGTCATCGGGGCAGGATGTCCATCGACAGGTCGAGCGCGGGGGCGGAGTGGGTGAGGGCGCCGACGGAGATGAAGTCCGGGCGGAGGCGCGCGAAGGCGGCGACGGTGGCCAGGGTGATGCCACCGGAGAGTTCGAGCTCCGGGCAGCGCGGGAGCGCCCGGAGTTTCGGGATCAGCCGGGCAAGGGCGGCGGGACGGAAGTTATCGAGGAGCACGCGGTCCGCGCCCGCGGCGACGGCACGGCGCGCCTCCGCCGCGGACTTCGCCTCGACCGTCACCTTCGCTCCGCGGCGCTTCAGCCGCGCGACCAGGTCCCGGAGGTCCGCGCCCTTTCCCAGCAGGTGGAGGTGGTTGTCCTTCACCATGGCGGCGTCCCACAGCCCGAGACGGTGATTCGAGGCGCCGCCCGCGGCGACGGCGGCCTTTTCGAGAGCGCGGAGGCCCGGTGTCGTCTTCCGCGTGTCCAGGATGGTCGTTCCGCGCCCCCGGCGGGAGAACTCGCGCGACAGCGTCGCGATCCCGGAGAGGCGCTGCAGAAAGTTGAGCGCGGTGCGCTCGCCCGAGAGCAGGGCGCGCGCGGTGGCCTGGATCTCGAGGATCCGCGTCCCCGGCGACAGGGCCGCGCCGTCATGCAGGAGGACCCGGATCGACGCGCGCCGGTCGAGGCGCCGGAAAACTTCGCAGGCGGTCTCGACTCCCGCCACCACGCCGCGGACACGGGAAAAGATGACCCCGCGCGCCCGATCCCGCGGTCGGAACAGGGTCTCCGCGGTCACGTCCCCCGGGCCGACATCCTCCGCGAGCGCGGCGCCGACCACGTCCCATCGGATCGTCCGCATCGCCGCCGCTCCCCCGTATCGGACCCCCCGCGGCCGCCGGCCCCGGAACGGTTACGACTTGAGCAGACGCTCCATGTTCGCGCCCATCTCCGCCGGGCTCTTGCAGACCGTCACCCCGGCCGCGGCCAGCGCCGCCATTTTCTCCGCCGCCGTCCCCTTCCCGCCGCTGATGATCGCCCCCGCGTGCCCCATCCGCTTCCCCGCCGGCGCCGTCTGCCCCCCGATGAACGCGACGACCGGCTTCTTCACGTGGGCCTTGATGTACGCCGCGGCCTCGTCCTCCCCGGTTCCGCCGATCTCGCCGATCAGGACGATCGCGTCGGTGTCGGGGTCCTCATTGAAGAGCCGGACGGCGTCGGTGTGGGTGGTGCCGAGGATCGGGTCTCCGCCGATTCCGATGCAGGTGGACTGGCCGATCCCGCGGCTGGTCAGCTGCCAGACGGCCTCGTAGGTCAGCGTCCCGCTCCGGGAAACGACGCCGACCCGACCGGGTTTGTGGATGTAACCGGGCATGATTCCGATCTTGCAGGAGCCGGGGGTGATGATCCCGGGGCAGTTCGGCCCGATCAGGCGCGACGGCTTGCCGCGCAGGAAGTCGGCGACGCGGACCATGTCGATCGTCGGAATCCCCTCCGTGATCGCCACGATCACCTGGACCCCGGCGTCCGCGGCTTCCATGATCGCGTCCGCGGCGAACGGCGGCGGAACGAAGATCATCGTCGCGTTCGCGCCGGTCTCGCGGACCGCGTCCTGCACGGTGTCAAACACCGGCACCTTCGCATCCGGCACCTCTGCGGTCGTCCAGAACGACCCGCCCTTGCCCGGCGTCACGCCGCCGACGAGTTGCGTCCCGTACTTGAGGCACTGCCCGCTGTGAAAAGCTCCTGCGCTGCCGGTGAGGCCCTGGCAGAGAAGTCGTGTCCTGGGACCGACGAGTACGCTCACGGTGCCGCTCCGATCATCGTCCGGGGTGATAAGGGTCGAGCAGATTCCACAGGCCGGGCTGACCCGGGGTGACCCGGATCACCGACCCGTCCGCCATCAGGATGTGCGCATCCCGCCAGCCATGGTTCTCACGCCAGTCGCCGCCCAGGTACAGCGGCCCCGCCAGGTCCAGCCGGTAGTGCGACGTCTGGTCCGGCAGCAGCGGCGGCGCCAGCGGACAGATGAACCGGTCTTCCTCGATCGGCTTCCGGAGCTTCCCCAGCCGCAGCCCGAGCTTCGGCTTCAGTTCCCCCTCCACCGCCGCGCTCGCCCCGATCTGCCGCAGATTGTCCATGCACCCGCGCCTCCGCGACTCGAATCGGCTCACCGCGAAGCCCGTGAAGAGCACGGACAGGACGATGACCGCGAATCCGAAGATCGCCGCAAGTCCCAGGACGCGCTCCAGCGGGGCGCCCCACGCGATCTGCTCCGAGTTCACCACCTGACGCCGCGCCTCCTGCACCTGGACGATCTTCTCCAGGATCCGCGCGGCCAGACCTTCGGGAAGCGACGGCTCGCGCCAGGCCCTGAGCAGCCCGAGATCCTGGACCACCGCCTGGAGATCCCCGGTGCAGGACTCGCACTCCGCGATGTGTTCCCCGATCTCCGCGACGTCGGCGGGCTCCGCAACGCCGGCGACGTACGCCGGGAGCAGCGGTTCGTAGTCCTCGCAGCTTCTCACCGCTTCGCCCTCACCGAGATGCGGTTCACATACGACCGGTACGCCGCGTTGAGCAGGGCCTGCACGACGTCGCCCGGGGCGTCGATCGTGGCGGCGATTTCCGGGAGCGTCGCGCCCTGGTACGCCTTGAGCACCAGCACGACGCGCTGTGGGAACGGAAGCTCCGCGACCGCGCGCGCGGCCAGCCTCCCCGCGTCGTCCGGGCTGGTCGCCGCCTGGGGCGTGGAGGACG
>JABWAY010000411.1 GCA_013360825.1 Candidatus Brocadiia bacterium
GGCGCACCCGGCGTCGGCGCCGGTGTCGGTCCAGCGGCGGCCGCCGTCGCGGCTGAGATGGAGGCCGATCCCGCCGGGGACCTTGCGGGCTTCGCCGGGTTCGGCCCAGGCGAACGCGGAGAGTCCGGCGACGGAGCGGGCCTGGAACAGGAAGGCGAGGTCATCGACGACCGTGCGGCCGAGCGCGGCGCCGGCGTGCCAGGTCCGGCCGGCGGGGGTTCCGGACACGGGGAGATAGCGCCCGAGATCGGTGAGGACGATGAACGTGAATCCGGGTCCGCTGCCGGCCCCGCCGACGGCACGCGGAATCCCGTCCTCCTTCGTGGCGACGTCGGGGGCGTCCCGCGGCGTCCAGGTCCCCCCGCCGTCGTCGCTCGACTGCCCCCGCAGGCGGTCCTCTGCGTCCACGGAGAAGACCGTGAGGACCCCGCCGATGCGGAACAGCGCGGGAGCGACGGCGTCGTCGCGGTGCCGCGTCTGCGCGATCTGCAGCGGCGCGGACCAGGTCGCCCCCGCATCGCCGCTTTTCAGGAAAAACACCTCGCCGCGCTCGCAGACCAGCAGCACGAAGCGGTCGCGCCCCTCGGCCAGGAGTCGCGAGAACATGGGCGTGGACGGGAGGTCCCGCGCGATCTCGGCCCGGCGCACGGTCGTTCCTCGGGCGGGGTCCCAGGCGCCGAAGGCCGCGGTTTTCGCCGCAAAATCGGTGGTCACGCACTCGATCGCGTCCCCGTCGGCGCACGCGTCCCCCGCGACCCCTTCCGGGAGAAAGACCGCCTTCCATGGAGCGCGTCCGTCGCGCGAGAGATGGAGGACCAGGCCGGCGTCCTTCTCGAAGACAAAGACGCCGACGCCGCCGGACCCGGTGCGGGCGGCGGCGACGGGGATCGGCAACCCTCCCCCGCGCGCCAGGACCTCGGCGGGGACGTCCCAGCGCACCGGACCCGCCTCCTCCGCCGCACCGGTCGCCCCGGCGGCCAGGACCGCCGCAAGCACCCCCCACGCCGGCCGCCGCACGCCGCTCATCGCGGCGCCCCCTCCGGAATCACCCCGGCCCGCACCAGCGCCGCACGCACCTCCCGCCCCCAGATCTCATACCCGTTCTCGTTCGGGTGGAGCCCGTCCGGGAACTCCGACGGCCGCGGGCGGCCGAGCTCGTCGGCGAACGGCGTCCAGCTGTCGCAGAGAGTGATGCCGCGGCGGACGTCCGCGACGGCGCGCAGACGCGCGTTGAGGTCGAGGAGGAGGTCGGGGAAGAGCCCGGGCCGGGGGCGGCGGGGCATGACGAGGCAGAGGACGACGGGGCACTCCGGGTCGGACTCGGCGATGAGCGCGAGGAGATCCCGGACGTTCGCGGTGACCTGCGCCGGGGTGGCGCCGACGGCGAGATCGTTGGTCCCGATGAGGAGGACGACCGCGCGGGGGCGAAGGGAGAGGACGTCGTCCTGGAGGCGCGCCAGGAGACCCCGGGCGGTGTCGCCGGCGATCCCGCGGTTTGCGACGCGGATCTCCGGGAACGCCGCGGCCAGCCCGGTCCACCAGTCGGTGATCGAGTCGCCGAGGAAAACCACCGCTCCCCGCTCCTGTTCCGCGCGCACCGCGAACTCCTTCCGCCGCTCGTCCCAGCCGGACGGCCGGATGTCGGGTCCCACCCCGCGGCGGATCTCGGGAACAGCCCGCGATCGCGTGAACGGAACCACGATCCCCGCGGCGGCGGCCGCCACGAGCGCGGCGAGCCAGAGGACTTCGAGGGCGCCGCGCCGACGACGCCCCGGCACCGTCGCGCCGGCGGGAACTTCCGTCAAAACTGGAACCCGACCGCCACGTAGGCGTTGAGGAGCGTCAGGCCGACCTCGAAGTCCCGGCCGCGCGTGCGCTCGAGCTCGAGATCCGTGATCCGCAGCCCCGCGCCGACGTAGACGAACCGGTGCAGGAAGAACTTCCCCTCCAGACCTGCTTCCAGGTAGACGAGCCTCAGGGACCCGTAGTCGATCACGAATCCCGAAACCGCCGCCTCGAGCCGCACGACGTTGAGAAAGGTCAGCGCTCCCCAGACCCCCGCCGTCAGCGTCCCCGCCGTCGCCCGGCGGCTCCCCGTGAACCCGGTTGTCTCGTTCTCAATGCGGAGACGCGCCGAGAGGTAGCGGATCCCCCCGCCGAAGCCGAGCTCGACCGCGACCGACTTCGCCTCCCCCTCCGTCAGGAAAAGCCATTCGAAATCGACCGCGGCCGCCGTGACCGAGAGCCGCGCTTCGACCTCGTCCGAAACCGTGAACGCGACGTCGTCGTACTCGAAGGTCTCGTCGATCCGCTCCGAACCCTCCCAGCTCCGCGAGAAGACGCGGCTCCGGATCTGGAAGACTTTCCGGATCCTGAAGGTCGCCGCCCCCTCCAGCAGCCACTCGTCCTCGTCCACACCGAGGTCGTCGTAGGAGATCTTGTCGCCGTCGAAGAAGCGCCCGTCCGCCGACGCGCGCCCGGACAGCCACCCCACGCCGAGCCGGCCCTCGACGTTGAAATAGAAGTCGTCGATGTCGTGGCCGTCCAGATCGATGAGACCGGCGGAGGAGCTGGATGCGATCAGGACGAGAGCGAGCAGCACGCGTGTCATCTGCGGAGTCTCCGATCCGGGGGGCAGGTGCGGTCATGATACCCTTCCGCCGCGCCCTCCGGCGCGCCCGCCGGAGTTTCCGGTCCGCGTGCCGTCGTCCTTCCCCCCGCCTTCGCCCCCTGCTCTAATCTCCGGTCCTCATGCTGCGACCCCACCTTCCCTCTCCGGCCGGCGGCGCGACGGCGCGCCTGGACGGCGGCGGCGCGTTTGCCCCCGTCGCGGTCCCGCACGGGGTGATCCCGGCGGATCCGGTCGGGGCCGATTCGCTCACGGGGGTCCCGCGCATCCAGGTCAATCCTTCGCGCTGGGACGGGCGGGGGTGGCCGGAGTTTGTCACCGACCTCCGGGGCGCGGGGGTCCTCGTCCGCGAGGACCGCGCGCGCGGCGCCCGA
>JABWAY010000412.1 GCA_013360825.1 Candidatus Brocadiia bacterium
CAGGGCATCGCGCCGGCTGAGCCGCCACTCGGGCCGGAACCGGTCGTGCAGGGACGCGAAGAAGGAGCGCACGCGCGCCATGGTAGTGCGGGCGGGCGGGCGGCCAAAGGGAACTGTGTGGCGGCGCACGGCCGGGGTCCGGGTGGGGATTGAGGGGCGGCGGGGGGTGCGCCTGCCGCCGGCCATGAAGTTTTGCGCACTCGCCTCCCGGAGCCTCAGCCAGATTCCGCTGCGCACTGCAACCTGTTGCTTGACAGCATCTTGCGACGCACCAGAAATCGCGAATTTCCGCAACTCGCCGCCCCCCCGCGGGTTTCACCTGCCAGACGCAAGGCACCCTATTGCTGAGGCCGCCCATGAAGCGCTCCACCGTTCTCGCCCTGTCCGCCGCCGCCGCCCTCGCCATGCTGGCGCTCGCCACCTGGCCGCGCACGGGAATCGCAGACCAGCCGAAGACCGGCAGGAAACCCCGGCCCTCCGAAACCCAGGTCGCCGCCCAGCTCGACGCCCTGATCGAGGCCGAACAGACAAAACAGGGGCTTGCACCCTCCGAACTCTCCGACGATGCCGAATTCCTCCGGCGCGTCACGCTCGACATCACCGGACAGATCCCGACGGCCGACGCCGCGCGCACGTTCCTCATGAGCAACGAGGCGGACAAGCGCCGGAAGAAGATCGACGAACTCCTGGAATCCCCCCTCTACGCCGAACACTGGTCATTCACCTGGCTCCAGCGCCTCATCGTCGACCAGCGCCTCCTGCTCGGCGGTCGCGGCGGCTCAGGGGTCATCCGCTCCTGGTTCCGGGAATCGTTCCTGACCAATAAACCCTACAACACCTTCGTGCGCGAGATCGTCGCCGCCGAGTCAGGACGCCGGCCCGGCCGGGATGGCGGGAAGCGCTTCGCGCAACTTCCTCGGCGTGCAGATCAACTGCGCGCAGTGCCACGATTCGAAGGTGAACGACTGGAAGATGAAGGACTTCTGGGGGGTGGCGGCGTTCTTCGCGCGGACGCGGGTCCGCCGCGTGATCGACCCGGAGACGAAGCAGCCGACGGGGGTGTTCGAGATCGTGGACCTGCCCACGGGGGAGGCGGCGATTCCGGAGACGAAGCCTGCGCAGGTCGTGGAGCCGACGTATCTGGAGGGGAAGGTTCTCCACCGGCCGGGCGGGCCGCCGAAATTCCGGGAGGTCAATCCCGGGAAGAATCCGGATCGTGCGTTCATCGCCGGACCGCGGGACGGCGTGGAGCGGCGCAAGGAATTCGCCAACTGGCTGGTCGCGGACGACAACAAGTGGTTCGCGAAGGCCGCGGTGAACTGGTACTGGGGGCAGTTCACGGGGGTCGGGCTGGTGGACCCGCTGGACGACCTGGACGTGACGAATCCGCCGAGCATCCCCCCGGCGCTCGACCACCTGACGAAGGAATTCAGGGAGAGCGGGTACGACCTGAAGCGGCTGATCCGCGTGATCTGCAGCTCGCGCGCCTACCAGCGGTCGAGCAAGCCGACGCCGGCGAACGCGAAAGACGAGCGGTTCTACTCCCATCGCAAGCTCGGCCACCTGACGCCGGATCAGATGTTCTACTCCCTGATGTCGGTCACGGGGCTGGAGAACGCGCTGGCCCGCGGACAGGACCGGGACGCGCTGGAGGCGGCCAAGAACCGGTTCCTCGCCGGGTTCGTGTTCCTCTTCGGCAACGACGAGGGAGAGTCCGGGGACACGTTCAACGGCACGATTCCGCAGGCGCTGCTCCTCATGAACAACCCCCAGATCCAGAACGGCCTGAAGATCGGCCCGGCGTCCGCGCTGGGGAAGATCCTGCAGAAGTTCGAGACCCCGGAGGCGCGCGTCGAGGAGATGTACCTCACCGCGCTCGGCCGGTTCCCGACGGACACGGAAAAGGCCTACTTCGTGAGCGTGATCGGCAAGTACCAGAACTCGAAGGTGATCTACGAGGACCTGTACTGGGCGCTGGTGAATTCCAGCGAATTCCAGTTCAACCACTGATCGGGACAGAGGAGAGACGACCATGGAACCGCGGAACTGCGACGGCCACGACAATGTCCCCGAACTGGCGCCCGGACCGATCCAGCGCCGGGACTTCTTCAAGCTGGGAATCGGCGGCGCGCTCAGCCTGGCGCTGGCGAGCCGCCTGACGCTCGAGGCCCGCGCGGAGGAGCCGTCCTCGGGGAAGGGTAAGGGAAAGGACACGCAGGCGCTCCCTCCGCTGGTTCCGAAGGCGAAGTCGATCGTCCTGCTCTGGATGGACGGCGGGATGAGCCAGATGGACACGTTCGACCCGAAGCAGGGGGCCAACGGCGGCGGGCTGAAGAAGATCGGCACGAAGATCCCCGGCGTGCAGTTCACGGAGCCGCTCGCCCCCCTGGCCGACCTGAGCGACCGGATCGCGGTGATCCGGTCGATGACCTCGCGGGAAGGCAATCACCAGCGCGCCCGGTACCTGCTCCACACCGGTTACCCCCCGACAGGAACCCTGAAACACCCCTCCACGGGGGCGATCGTCTCGCTCAAGAAGCAGAACGCGGAGCTCGACATCCCCCATTTCGTCGCCGTCAACAACCCGTCCTTCGGCGCCGGCTTCCTCGGCGTGAACTACGGCCCGTTCGTGATCCAGGACCCGTCCCGGCCGCCGGACAACGTGGCCTACGCGGCGGGGATCGACGCCGACAGGTTCGACCGCCGGCTGAAGCTCGTCGAGAAGGTGGACCAGGGATTCACCGCGGCGCGCGCCGGGCTGATGACCGACGGGAAGGACTCGATCTACGAGAAGAGCGTCAAGCTGATGCGCTCGCCGCTCCTCAAGGCCTTCGATGTGAATGCGGAGCCCGAGGCGGTCCGGAAGGCGTACGGGATCGGCGACGGGATGGGCGGGAGCGGGCGGCAGGGGAACGCGGCGCGCGGGGATAAGTTCGCCGAGGGCGTCCTGATGGCCCGGAGGCTCGTGGAGGTCGGCGTGCCGTTCGTGGAGGTCACGCTCGGGGGCTGGGACACGCACGAGGACGGCGAGACGCGCGTGACGAGCCTGGCGAATTCCATGGCGCCCGCCTTTGCGGCGCTGGTCCGCGACCTGGAGGACCGGAACCTCCTCGACTCGACCCTGGTGCTCTGCATGGGCGAATTCGGGCGCACCCCGCGGATCAACGCCCGCGACGGCCGCGATCACTTTCCCGGCTGCTTCAGCGTGGCGATGGCGGGAGGCGGGGTGAAGGGCGGGCAGGCGATCGGGCGGACGACGGACGACGGGATGAGCGTGGCGGGGACAGGGATCGAGGTCCCGGACCTGATGGCGACGATCTGCACCGCGATCGGGATCGACCACACGGAGTGGTTCCAGACGCCGGTCGGGCGGCCGATCCAGATTGCGAACAAGGGGCGGCTGATCGAGGGGCTGCTGCAGTAGGCGGAGAACCGGAGCGGGAACCCGTTCCGACGCGGCCGGCGTCCGCCATGACGGCGGCGCCGCGGCGAAGCCTATAATCGCCGGACCGATGCCCCGCCTCCACCTCGCCATCTTCGCGGGCGTCCTCGCCGCCGCGCTCGGCCTCGCCTGGCTCGCCTGGCGATCGCTCGATTCCAGGCGGGTGCTCCTCGAGCAGGGAGCCGCGGAGACCCGCCGGCGGGAAGCAGAAGCCGGGGCGCTCGCGTGGCAGGAACGGATCTCGGCCCGGACCGCTCCCCTGCTCGCCCTCCTCGCCGG
>JABWAY010000413.1 GCA_013360825.1 Candidatus Brocadiia bacterium
CGCCAGCAGGTCCGGCGCGGGGAGGATCTCGCGCGGGAGGCCGGCGCGGAACTCTGGCGCGGGCGTTTCCGCATTCTGCGCGGCGGGCCCTGACCGCAGGATCCGGGTCCTTCGCATTCCCGCAAACCCGCCGGCCCGGCCCCCTTCGCACCCCCGCCCGTGTGCTACCATTCCCGGCAACCTGACCGCGCTGGAGAAACCCATGAAAGCCCTGCGCCTCGCCCTGCCGTTCGCCGCACTTCTCGCCGTCCTGTCCGTTTTCCTCCACGCAGAGCCTCCCCCGGCGAAAAAACCGTGGGGAGCCAAGGAGAGCAAGGCGCTGAGCGCGGTCGTGGACCGCTACATCAGAGCGGAGGCCCGGGACCGGCGCGCCATCCTGGCCGAGGTCCGCGCGCTGGGGGTGCCCGAGGAGCAGATTCCGAAGGTCATGACCGGCGTCTTTCAGCAGATCATGGCGAACGGGAAGAAATCCGAGGGGAAGGGGGAGTGCGAGTCGATTCTTCCCGAGCGGCTGTTCACGGACGACCAGTGGAAGAAGGAGCACAAGGGGCGGTACGTGCTCTCGGGGCAGTCGAAGGGGCGGGGTCCGAAGCCGGCGGCGCTGTTCATCGGGCTGCACGGGGGCGGGAAGAACGTGGCGGACGCGCGGGGGGCGGCGGGGCAGTGGGGCGCGGCGGGCGGGAAGGCGATCCTGGCCTGTCCTTGGGTGCTGGAGCCGCTGACCGAGGGGGAGTGGAACAAGGACAACGAGCAGGAATGGCTCTGCCTGCTGATCGAGGAGCTGAAGCACACCTTCCTGATCGACACGAACCGGATCTACGTCGCCGGACACTCGATGGGCGGGTACGGGTCGTGGGGGATGGGCGGGCACCACCCGGATCTCTTCGCCGCGGTCGGGCCGTGCGCCAGCGCGCCGATCGTGCGGATGGAGAACGGGCGCGTCCAGTACCACGAGCCCGGGTGTCTCGAGAATTTCTACAACACGTGGGTCCGGTTCTTCAACTGCCCGGACGACCCGCAGGTTCCGGTGCACGGCAGCCGGTACGCGGACGCGAAATTCAAGGAATGGGGATACACGCACGAGTACAACGAGTATCAGGGGATCGGTCACGGGTACCCGCCGACGGGGCTGGGGCCGATTGTCGACTGGATGTTCACGAAAGTGCGCAATCCGTACCCGAAGAAGCTGATCTGGATGCCGACGCGCCCGTACCGGCCGTTCAGCTACTGGCTGTCGGTCGCCGAGATACCGGGGACGCCGGGGGAGCGGACGAGGATCGACGCGTCGATCACGGACAACGTGGTGGAGGTCAAGTTCGACAAATTCTCGCCGAAGATCACAGTCTGGCTGAACGAGAAGCTGGTCGACTTCAAGAAGCCCGTCGTCGTCCGGGTGAACGGGTCCGAAAAATTCAACGGAATGGTCGCCGCCTCGTTCGACGTCGCGCTCGAGTCCGCCGTGCAGAGGAACGACAGCAACATGTGGTTCACGGCGCGCGTGAAGCTCTTCGACGACCCCGACGATCCCGCGAACGGCGGCGGGGACGTCACGTCGCCGACGGGGAAGTAGGCGGGGAGAGTCCGGCCGAGGGGGACCACCGATGCTCGATGTGCCGCGCCCGACTCCCGGACCTTCGGACGAGCCCGGGGCGACCGACGGCGACGCGCTTCTCGGCAGGACGCTCCTGCGCGAAGGTGCGCTGACCCCCGCGCAGCTCGAGGCCGCGATCCGGACCCAGGCGGACCTGCGCGCACGGGGGGAGACGCTTCCCCTGGGCGACCTGCTGGTGCGTTCGCGCGCCCTGACGCCGGAGCATCTCAAGGAGCTGATGGCCCTCGCGGGCCGGACGGTCCTGAGCTGTCCCTCGTGCGCCCGGAATTTCAATATCCGCAACTGGGCGCCGGGGCGCGACGTCCTCTGCCCCACCTGTTCTGTCGCGCTCGTCCGGCCGGCGGCGGATCGGACGATCGACGCGGGAGGAGGAGACTCGAAGTCGCGGGCCAGGCGGCAGGAGGATCCGCTCGACAGCGGCGGGACCGCGTTCGGGCCGTACCGGCTTCTGGAGGAACTGGGCCGTGGGGGGATGGGGGTGGTCTGGAAGGCGTGGGACCCCCGGCTGCGCCGGATCGTCGCGCTCAAGCAGGTGCTGGGCGGGGATCGCGGGGATCCCGCGGCCGTCGAACGATTCATCCGCGAGGCCCAGCTGGCGGCGAAACTCCGGCACCCGAACATCGTCGGGGTGCACGACGTGGGGGAGGAGGACGGCGCGCCGTACTTCACGACGGACTACATCCAGGCGCAGCCGCTGGACCGGATCATGAAGAAGCCGGTTCCGGTCCGGCAGGCGGTGGAGTGGGTCCGGGCGGCAGCGGAGGCGCTGGCGTACGCGCACGAGCAGGGGGTGGTTCACCGGGACGTGAAGCCGTCGAACCTTCTCATCGACGCCCGGGGCCGCCTGTTCGTGATGGATTTCGGCCTCGCGGCCGAGGTGAACCTGAAAGGAGAGGCCGGGGCGCGGCGCGCGCGGCTGACGGTGTCGGGACAGCTTCTCGGGACGCCCCAGTACATGAGTCCCGAGCAGGCCCGGGGCCTCACCGACAGGCTCGGCCCGGAGACAGACCAGTTCTCGCTCGGCGTCGTCCTGTACGAACTGCTCGCAGGGCGTCTGCCGTTTCGGGGGGACACGGTCTGGGACCTGCTCCGCTCGATCGGGGAAGATGAGCCTGTCCCGCCCGGCCGCGCGAACCGGCGCCTGCACCGCGACCTCGAAACGATCTGCCTGAAAGCCATCGAGAAGCCGATCGAACGCCGGTACGCGACGATGGCGGACCTCGCCGCAGACCTCGGCCGCTGGCTCGAGGGGGAGCCGATCCAGGCACGCCCCCTCTCCACGGCGGGACGCCTCCTGCGCCGCGCCTCCCGGCACCGCGCCGTACTCCTGCCCACCGCCGCGGCCGCCCTCCTCGCCGTTGCCTTCGGCGGATGGGCCGCGGTGT
>JABWAY010000414.1 GCA_013360825.1 Candidatus Brocadiia bacterium
CGGTCCTGGTCCTCGCCGGCGGCCCCGGTGCGGAGCAGGAACCGGACTTCGGACCCCGCGGCGAGCGACTGCGCGGGCAGGTCGAGCTGGACGTGGATGCGGCGGCGCGCGCCCCAGAGTTCCACCGCGGCCATCGACGGCCCGATCCGGATCTCGCGCCCGGCGGACCGCGCGTCGATCACGCGCAGGCGGACCGGGAGCGGCATGTCGTCCGGCCACTCGACCTGCGTCAGGACCCGCGCGTTCAGAAGCGCGTCCCGGCGGCCGAACCCGTACTGAAAGACGTCGGTCAGCGTCGCGCGCAGCCGCGGCTCGACCACGGTCACCTTCACCCGCAGCCCGTTCTCCAGCCGCTCGACCTCCTGCCGCAGCGCTTCCCCCGTCCCCGTGAACGGCCGGTAGTCGGGGTCGCCGAAGGCCACGCGCGACAGCCCGCCGCGCGCGAGCGTCTCCGCCCAGTCCCGCGACGGCGCGACCCGTCCCTCCGCGATCCGTGGGAGCTTGAGCGGCGTCGAGCGCAGGGTGAGGAGCGAGGCGTCGGCCACGGTCTTGTGCGTCTCCGCGAGCGACAGCCCCATCGAGAGCATCGCCTCCATCTCCTGCATCGCCGTCACGCCGTGCCCCGGGTCGGTCGCGCCGAAGAACGCCGTGGCGCCGCGGGCGAGCAGTTCGAGCGCGAACGACCGGTCCACCGGCGTGGTCTTGCGGAGGCGCGGGGCGGCGGAGACCGGCCCCTCGTACCACCCGTGCGTCACGCCGGTGTAGATCGGCCCGCCGAACGCGACGGCGGGGAAGAGGTCGACGCCGGCGAGCTGGTCGACGTCGACGCTTCCCGCGATCCCTTCGGGGCGGCCATGTCCCCAGAACTGGAGGACGCCGGCGCGTTCGAGGCGGCGGACTTCGGCCTCGGTGACCTTGAGGTGGCGGGCGAGTTCGCGTTCCCATCCGACGAGCCATTCCTGGCCGCCTTCGAGGTCGAGATCCGCCTCGCTCGGGCCGAAATCGACGATGCGGCGGGGGAGGAGCAGGCGGTTCTCGGTGACGCGGCGTTCGCGTTCGAGGAGGGCGAGGGCGTCGTCGGGGGTCCGGGCGGTGACGACGGAGAAGCGGAAGTCGAGGGCGAAGTCGGAGTCGAGGCCGGCGCAGAGTTCGAGGAGGCGGTAGAGGAAATCGACGTCGAGCGTTTCGGGTTTCACGACGACGGCGACGGTTCCGGGGGCGAGGGAGGAGAGGTCGGCGCGGGCGGCGCCGGGGTCGTCCCCGAGGAACCGGATGACGGGGGCGTTCCGCGTCCGGGCGACCTCGTCGGTCACGCGGGTCCACGGGTCGTCGAGCGGGATGTTGGTGAGGACGGCGAACCGGTCGACGGTGTCGGGGCGGGGCATGGAGAGGGCGCTGCGCGGCGCCAGGACGGCCTCCTCGGCCCCGGCGGCGAGGGCGAGCAGGAGGGCCATCGCCGCGGCGCGGATCACGAGGTCCGCTCCACGACGAACGTCATGACGGCGCGCAGGGGCTCCGCGCGTTTCCCGAACGGTTCGAGGGCGCGCCGGGCGCGGGCGGCGAGGCGCGCGGCCTCGCGGCGCGAGCGCTCGAGCCCGAAGACTGCCGGGTAGGTCGTCTTCCCGGACGCGGCATCCTTCCCCGCGGTTTTCCCGAGCTGCGCCGTGCTGGCCGTGCAGTCCAGAACGTCGTCTGCGATCTGGAACGCCAGCCCCAGATTCTCGCCGAACTGCGTCAGCGTCCGGTACGTCCCGGAATCCGCCCGGCCGCAGATCGCGCCGGCCTGCACCGCCGCCCGGAGCAGCGCCGCCGTCTTCCGCCGGTGAATGAACCGCACGAGCGCCGGGGTCGCGCGCCCCTCCTCGCCGTCGAGGTCGGCCTGCTGCCCGCCCACCATCCCCGCGCACCCCGCCGCCCCGGCGATCACCCGCACCAGCTCCGCGACAGACCCCGCCGGACAGCGCGAGAGCGTCTCGAACGCGAGCGTCAGGAGCGCATCCCCCGCCAGAATCGCGGTCGCTTCCCCGAACTTCCGGTGACACGACGGCTTCCCCCGCCGCATGTCGTCGTCGTCCATCGCCGGCAGGTCGTCGTGGATCAGCGAGTACGTGTGGATCATCTCCAGGGCCGCGGCGGCGGGAAGCGCGTCCCGCTCCTTCCCGCCGGCCAGGTCGCAGGTGAGGAGGACCAGCGCGGGGCGGAGGCGTTTTCCGCCGGCGAACAGAGAGTAGCGCATCGCCGCGTGCAGGGAGCGGGGGGCCGTCGCGGCGCGCGGCGTCACTGCGTCCAGGTACGACTCCACGCGCCGCGAGCAGCGCGTGAGGATCCGGGTTGCGGAGGGGCTCATGCGCCCCCGCCCGCGCCGCGCGGCGCATCGGATCCGCCTGAAGGCACCGCGGTGCGATCAGAAATCAATGTCGCCCCCGCCCTTCTTCCCGCGCTCTTCCTTCTCCCGGTCAGCCGCCTTCCTGTTCTCGAACGGCTCCTCCGCGTCCCCCTTCAGCAGGATCGCGACCTTCTTCTCCGCACGGTCGAGGATCTCGTGGCACTTCTTCAATGCCCCGACCCCCTCCTCGTACGCCACGAGCGACTCCTCGAGCCCGAGCTCGCCCCCCTCCAGCGCCGACACCGACTGCTCCAGCGCCTGCAGGTGCTCCTCGAACTTCTTCTCCTTGTCCTTCGCCATCGCTCACTCCTTCTTCGGTTGTTCGTCCCGCGGCGGCACGGGACGGACTTCGGTGATTTTCGAGACGATCTCGGCGCGTTCGAGCGTGGTGCGGACGAGGTCGCCGGGGGCGACCTGCGAAGCGCGGCGGAGAACCTCGCCGGTGCGGCCGTGGCGGGTCATGGAGTACCCGCGGGCGAGGACCCGGAGCGGGGAGAGCGCTTCGAGCCGTCCCGCGGCTCCCGAAAGACGTTCGCGGCGGCGCGCCAGCGACGTCCGCAGGGCGGGGGAGAGCCGGGGTTCGAGG
>JABWAY010000415.1 GCA_013360825.1 Candidatus Brocadiia bacterium
GAGGCGTTCGCACGCTGCACGACCGTCGCGTCCGCCGGCGGCAGGTCGTTCGCGCCGCTGGACCGCAGCGGGCCGCCGCTCGCATCCGCACTTCTCCGCGCGCCGCTCGCGGAGTCGCTCGGCGGTTTCGTCCACCCGGAAGTCTTCTCGTCCCTCGAGGACCCCGACTTCCTCGAACTGGCGTCCTGGGTGGCGCTCGAGACCCGGGCCCGTCCGGGACCCGCCGCACGCCTGGAGCCGGGCGCCGAAACGTTCTTCGCGGAGAAGGTCGTGCCGATCCTCGAGCGGAAGACCTGCTTCGGCTCCAACTGCCACGGCAGGCTCGCGTTCAACGACCTGAAGCTCGACCCCGGGATTCCCGCGCTCCCGGGACGGTTCACGCCGGCGCTTCATCGCGCCAATCGCCTCGCCATGCTCGGGGAGGTCACGCGGCTCGTTCACCTGTCCGGGGATGTCGGGCAGTCCAAGCAGCTGAAAAAGTCGATCCCGGTCGAACAGGGGGGAATCGTCCACAAGGGCGGGAACACCTTCCTCGACCGGACCGATCCGGACGCCGCGGTGCTGATGGAATGGCTGGAGCGCGAGCGGAACGAAGCGGCGGCGGCGGTGGGAGACCGGCCGGGGGAGGTGAGCGGAATCGTCTTCGTGCGCCGGCCGCGCGCGACGCCGGAGCGCGCGCTGGAACCGCTGGCGTGGCTCCCGGGAGGCGACCTGATCCTCCGGCGCGGCGCGGTCGAGACGAATCTCACCGCGGCGATTCACCCGGACGGCCCCGCCGACGTCCGCGCCGCGGATGTCAGCTACGACGGCCGCCGCGTCGCCGTGGCCCTGCGCCTCTCGGAGAACCGGCCGTTCAACGTCTGGGAAATCGAGATCGCGTCCGGTCTCGCCCGTGCGCTGACGTTCTCGACCGACCCGGCGGTGCACTTCATCGACCCGCTCTACGTCCCCGATCCGGCCGACGGGGCGGGCAGGGACCTCGGCCGCGCGGACCTGGTCGTGCTCTCGAACCTGTCGGGGGAGGTCTGCGACGTGAGCCCGGACGGGATTCTCGGCGAGGCGGAGGGCGGGGAGGCCGGCCTCATTCTCGACGAGGAGGTGACCGAGCGCGCGGGGACCTGGGACGGACGCGGGGTGCGGGTCGTCCGGGGGACGAATGCCGGGGAACGGCGCGTGATCGTCCGGCAGGAGCCGGGACGGATCGCGGTCGACCGGCCGTTCCCGCGCCCCTGCGACTCCACGACGCACTACGTCGTGGACTCCACGGTGCGCGTCGCGCCCAGGTTCGATCTCTACCGGCTGCGCCAGGCCGGCCCCGGCGGCGAACGCGAAGCGTTTGCCGGCCTCCGGCAGATGACGTGGTCGCCCTCCCAGGCCCGCCGGCCGTTTCTCCGTTCCAGCGGGGAAGTGATGGCGACCTTCGTGCGCACGGGGTGGCAGGGCGGGCGGCCGTTTTTCAACGGGGCGATCTTCCGCACGCACATCGACGGCTCGAATTTTCACACCCATGCCGCGAACCGCTCCGGCGTCGCGATCCACATCGACGGCCGGGAACTCCCCGACGGGCTGGAGGTGAGGATCGGCCGCGATGCGGATTCCTGGTGGGGCGGGATGCCGATCCTGGCCGACCACCAGTTCGGCCCCCACCTCGAGGATCGGAATCCCCTGGACGATCTGGACCACCCGTACGCGTCCGGGCCGCCGCCGACCGCGCTCACCCGATTCGTCCCCGGTTGGATCCCGCTCGACCCCTCGGCGTCGGCGCGCGGGCTCTCCGCGGGCGGCGCCTGGCACGACCTCTGCCCGATGCCCGACGGCTCGATCCTCGCCGCGTTCGCCCGCGGCCCCGTCGACCTGAACGACCCGGCCGCCGCCCCCGACTTCGACATCATCCGGCTGGTCCCCGATCCCGCGTTCCAGTCCCCGGACGGATTCCGGGCGGGGACCTTCCGGCGCGAGCCCGTCGTCGGAGGGCCGGACGCCGAACTCTGGCCGCGCCCGGTCGCCGTGAGGCTCAAGGAGCCGGTTTCGAAACGGCTGAAAAAGGAAGAAGCGCTGTTCGGCCCCGCACCGTCGGCCGACGGGCTCGCCCGCTATCCCGCGGGGACCCCCGCCGTGGTCCAGGTGTTCGACCTGCTGCTGCTCGATGCCTTCTTCAGCCAGTCGACACCGACCGGCGTCCGTCACATCGCCGCGGATGCCTGCCCGTCCTGCGCGGAACCGGTGGCGCACGTGGACCAGGTCCGCTTCGCGCGCATCGTCGCGCTCGAGCCGAGACGGTCCGCCGATCCGCCCCGCCGGCTCCTGGTCGCGGAGGTCCCGGTTGCGGAGGACGGCTCCGTGCACATCGCGGTTCCCCCGGGGCTGGCGTTCGACATCGAATCGCTCAACGCCGAGCGCATGGCGCTCCGCTCCCCGAACCGCTGGCTCTACGCCCTTCCCGGAGAGAAACACACGCTCTCCATTCCCCGCGCGCTCTATGCGCAGACCTGCGGCGGGTGCCACGGCGGGCTGACCGGCAGGCCGGTGGACGTCCTCCGACGCCCGGACATCGTCACCTCGGCGTCGCGCACCCGGGCGGTCTGGGATCCGTCCCGGCTGCAGCGCGTGTTTCCGGCGAACTGGGACGGCGGCCGCGCCCCGATCCCGGCCGCCGTGACCTTCGAGGAGGACGTCCGGCCGGTGCTGGGACGCGCGTGCGTCGGATGCCACGGAGGGGAGAGCGCGGCCGGAGGGCTGGATCTGGGGGGACCCCGCGCGCGCGAGGCTCTCCTCAGGTTCCTCGACGCCGACGACCTGAGGGCCGTCGCCGCGCCGCTTCTCGAACGGCTCGACGGCCGGGAACTCCACGCGGACGGGATCGCCCCGCGCGCCCCGCACGCGCCGCTGTCGCCGGAGGACAGGCTGACGCTCATCCGGTGGATCGACCTCGGGGCGTCCCGATGACGCGCGGCACGCTGTC
>JABWAY010000416.1 GCA_013360825.1 Candidatus Brocadiia bacterium
CTCCGGCGCGCCGGGTGGGTGTGGATCCGGGACGGGCTGCCGGCGTCCGCCGCGAGGGTGTACACGGAAGAGCGCGAGCTCCACCGCGCCGCGGGGCGGCGCCCGGAAGAAGCCGTGGCGATGATGGGACTGGTTCAGACCCTCCGCATGTCCGGCCGGGTGGAGGAGGCCTGGACGATGTTCGCGGAGGCGCGCGGGGTCCTGGAAGCGCTCGGGGATCCCGCGCAGCGGCTGTCGGTCCTCCAGGAAGAAGGGCAGCTCTGCTCGGAGACAGGGAGGAACCGCGAGGCGGAGCGCTGCTTCCGCGCGGCCCGCGCGCTGGCGGTCGAGATCGGGGACGTGGCGGCGACCGCGCTCGCCGTCTCCAACCTCGCGATCGCGTCGATGGAGCTCGGCCGCTACCCGGAGTCGGAGCAGGCCTACCACGAGGCCATCGCGCTGAACCGGCAGCTCGGCAACCGCCGGAATGAGGGCGTTGCGCTGGGAAATCTCGGCAACCTCTGCAAGGCGATGGGCCGGACTGAGGAAGCGGAGAGGCTGTTCATCGAGGCGGAGACGATCCATCGGGAGACCGGCAGCCGGCGGCATTTCGGGGTCGTGCGGGGAGCCCGCGCGTCGCTCTGGCGCGCGACGGGGCGGATCGAGGAGAGCGAGCGGCTCTTTGCGGAGGCGATCGCGATTCACCGCGAGCTCGGCCATCGTCGATTCGAGGCGATCGCGCTCGGGCAGCGGGCCAACATGCTCCGGCTCCACGGTCGGCACCGGGAGGCGGAGGAGGATTACCGGGCCTCGATCGCGATCAGCCGCGAGGTCGCGGAGCTGGGCTCGCTGGGAGCCGAGACGGGGAATCTCGCGGGGCTGCTCGTCTCCACGGGGCGGATCGAGGAGGGGCTGGCCCTGTTCAGGGAGGCGATCGCCCTTCACGTCCGCTCGGGAAACCGGCTGTTTCTGGGCTCGCACCAGTGCGAGCACGGTCTCGCCCTGCTCCGCGCCGGGCGGCATGAGGAGGCGCGCGCGGAGTGGGGGGCCGGGATCGCGGTCCTCCGCACGATCGCGGCGGGGTCGCTCCTCGACGAGGTGCTCAGCGAGATGCGCGAGGGCTGCCGGGCGGCGGGGGTGGAGCCGTTCGAGCGGGACCCCGCCCAGGCCTGAGCGCCGCCGCCTCCCTACCCCTCGAACGCCGGAATCCCCGCGCGCGCGCAGGCGGCCCGCATCGACGTGTCCCCGCCGCGGAGGTGACTGGGATCCTGGAGCTCCCGGAGGATCCGGTCTCCCTCCCGCCATTCGGCGGCGGCCTCAGCGGCCTGGCCCAGCGTGAGCCGGTTGAGCGCGGAATCGCAGAGGGCGATCCCGAGGAACCGCCGGTTCCGGACCTCCCGGTGAATGGCAATCGCCTCCTCGAACGCCCGGTGCGCCTCCGCCGGCCGGGCATCGGCGACGTGGAGAAGCCCGATCAACGCGAGTGTGACACCCTCCGCGCGTCGGTCGTGGACCTCGCGGTGAATCGCGAGCGCCTCCCGGACGAGCTCCCAGGCCCGCTCTTTCCGGCCGGTCAGACGGAACACGTCGGCGAGGTTCCGGAGTGTGACCCCCTCGTTCCTGCGGTCGCGGATTTCGCGGTGGATCGCGATCGCGGCGTGCAGCAGAGGTTCGGCATCTTCCGGTCGATCGAGGAGTCTCATCACGGCTGCCTCGACGCCAAGCGCAATGGCCTCGGTCGGGCGGGTTCCCGTATCCCGGGCGAGAGCCAGCACCTCGCGGACGTTCCGGAGCGACGCATCGGTGTCTCCCACTTCCTGTTGCAGCAGGGCGAGGCCGACGAGTGCGCCGGCCTCCAGCCGGCGGTTGCCGGTTTCCCGGTGAATGACGAGGGCCGCGGCGAACGCCGTTGCGGCTTCGCTCACGCGGCCCGTCTCTGAGTAGATTCTTGCGAGTCCGACGAGCGCCGACGCCTCATTTCGCCGATCCCCGGCCTTCCGGAACCAGGCGAGCGCGGCGAGGCCGTCCCGTTCCGCCTCGTCCATGCGGCCGAGCGACATCCGGGCCATGGAGAGGCTGGCGAGCGCCACACCTTCGAACGATCGCCCCTCCTGCCCCTGTGTGAGCGCGCGCGCCCGCTCGAAGGTCTCTTCCGCGAGCGAGGCGCGCCCGAGGCGGATGTACAGCCCGCCCAGGTTCCCCAGCGCGGCGCCCTCTCCGCGGGTGTCCCCGGCAGCGCGGAGAACCGCGAGCGCTTCCCCGAACAGTTCCTCGGCCCGGACACTGCGCCCCGAATTGGAGTGGAGACTGGCGAGTTCTGAGAGGGTGGTCCCTTCTCCCCGCCGGTCTCCGTCCTCCCGGTAAATCGCGAGCGCCTCGCCGCAGAGCCGTTCCGCATCGGCCAGTCGGCCGCTCTGCATGGCGAATCCGCCGGCGAGCCGCAGGGCGGAGGCCCGTTCACTCCCCTGCGCGATCTCCGAAAACTCGAGCCAGAGCCGTTCCGCGGTGTCGTTGCTCGCATGTCGGCCGGCGGATTCCGCGGCGCGGCGGAGGTAGAGCTGCCGTCGCGGGCCGTGGGGCCCGCGGCTGCCGGCATCCGCGAGTCGGGCGTGTTCGGCGAGTTCTGCTGCGAAGCGGTCGGTGGGGTGAGGCAGGGGGTCGGGGTTCTCGGTCCCCAGCGGTTTCGCAAATTCCGGCGCGCGTCCGCCGCAGGCGTCCTCGATCGCGGCGAGGGCGAGGGCATGGAGTCGCGCGCGGTCCCCCGGGAGGTGGAGCTGGTAGGCGGCGTCGCGGAGGAGTGCGTGTCGGAACAGGTAGTGGGTTTCGGCGTTCAATGCCCGGAGTGTATCCCCGGTCGCCCGTCCCACCTCCCCCCTCACCCCTTTCCGTTTTCCCTTTGCCCTTCCATGAGAAGGCCCCCCGGATCAAGGACATTTTGGAGACCTGCACGCCGGAGCCAGCTCCCGCCACGCTTCCATCCG
>JABWAY010000417.1 GCA_013360825.1 Candidatus Brocadiia bacterium
CGGCGCGGCCCCCGCCACCGCCTCCTCAGGCTTCTGCCGCGCCCCGCCCGGCGCCGGCGCCGGCGCACGCCTCGAACGCTTCTGCAGGAACCCCCAGAGCAGGATCCCGAAATGCAGCGTCATCCCGAGACCGCCGACCGTGCAGGCGATGTACGGCATCGTCCAGGCGGGATTGCGCACGACCTGGAGGATCGAGGTCCGGTCCCCCGGCTTGAAACTGGCCTGGTAGTACGTCTCCCCGCCGTACCGGAGCGGCTCGTTCATCCGGATCAGGACTTCCCGCTCGACCCTGTTCGCCGGGTCGACCAGCTTCAGACGGCTCGAGAAATTCTTCGGCGTGTTCGTGCCGAGGTAACGGTCGTGCGCGAAATCGATCAGGTGCATCGTGTACGGCTTGTAGTACCGCCGGAAACGGAGCGAGAGCTGCCAGGCCTTCCCCTGCGCGACGACAGGCTGCGCCTCGTCGTACCAGGTCGAGACCAGGAACGTCCCGACCGTCCGGCCCCCCTCGCGCACCGTCACGTACGCCGAGGGCATGTCCACGCCGCTCTCCGTCCCCGAGGAGCGCGCCACCGGCTTCAGGATGACCCCGACCCCGAACCCCGCCGTCGCCTTCGGCAGCGCGCCGGCCGCCGCCTGCCGCGGCCCCTGCAGCTCGCTGTTGAAATGGAACTCGTCCACCGTGATCTCGAACGGAACCGCCCCGTGCCGGAGCGCCACCCCCGCCCCCAGCGCCGCTTCCGGAAACACCACCACCGTGTCCGCGTCCGGCGCCGAAGGGTCCACCACCGCCAGCTCGACGACCCGCGTGTCCTGAGAAAACGCCACCGTCTGCCCCTCGTCGATCACCATCTGACTTTCGACCGCAAACAGGCTCGTCGCCAGTTCGCCCAGCAGGAGCAGGATCAGACCGGCGTGGATCATGATGATCCCCGACCGGTTCCAGGTGAGCCGGAACCGCGTCGCATGCGCCGCCAGAAGGTTCACCAGCATGAGCGCGCCGATCGTGTAGCCGCCCGGGAGCGGAAACCCGCCGGGGATTCCGGCCGCCCCCGGCTCGGGGCGCGGCAGCAGAACCTGGAACGGGACCCAGACGAACAGGCTGTGAAAGTACGCCTTCTGCACCTGCCAGATCCCGTTGTCGATCTGCGCCCACGTTCCCGCGTACACGAGCACCATCGAGACCGCGAGGAGCGCCACGGTCAGCTTCAGCGAGCCCAGAGACTTCAGGATGTCCTTCACGGTGCGCCTACTCCCCGAACCCGATCGAACCGGCAAACTCCACGAGCGCCTTCCGGTGCGCGGCGACCAGGGCCGCGGGCCCGATCAGCTTGAAGTACCAGACGCTTCCCCCCCGCCGCGCCTGCACCAGCACGATCGCCTTCCCCGACGCCGCGGGCTCGTCCGCACCGCCGAACTCCATCACCGTCCCCTGCACATCCCCCACCGCCACGGCCTCGCGCTTCACCGCCGCCAGGTCCGCCACCGCCCCCAGCCCGACCTGCGCGCGCCACCGGTTGACGTTTGCCTCGGGGGTTCCGGACTGCTCGCCGGGAAGTGATGTGACGATGACTTCGGCCTCCTGCCCCCCGCCGCGGATGAGGAACGTCGCGACGCGCATGTCCCGGGGAGCCGGGTCGAGGGTCCATCCCGCCGGAAGGGTATAGGTTCTCAACCCGGGGACCGGGGCGGCGGGACCGTCCGGCGGCGGAGCTTTCCCGCCGTCGAGCGAGAACGACTGCAGGAACGCGTCGTACGCGGGCTTGTGCGCGGCGATTTTCGACTCCGCCCCGACGAACTTGAAGAACCAGACCTGCCCGGGGACGGGGATGATCGCCGCCAGCATCCGCACTCCTTCCTCCGCCCCGGCCGGTGCCGGCCCGCGGATATCCACGGACTCGATCCTGAGCCCGTTGCTGTCGACGCGCGTCACGACCTTCCCGAGGTCGGCCTCCGAGCTGACCGGCGCGCCGATCTGCTGCTCCCACCGGTTGACGTTCGGGAGCACGGGCCCCGATTCGGGACCGAACGTCGAGACCACGACCACCAGTTTCGGGTCCGCGGGGTCGACCTGGAACGTCGCGTACCGCATTTCCTGGTCGGGAAGCCGCTGCCACCCGGCCGGAAGGACCCAGGTCGGCCCGGCCGGGGGGTGGTCGTGATCATGGTCATGGTCGTGATCATGGTCGTGGTCGTGCCCGCCGCCGGCCAGGGGCGACGGCATGTCCTTCGGCGCCCGGTAGAGCCGGGGCTCCTTCGACTCACGGCACCCGGACGTGAGCAGCACGGCCAGGGCGGCGAGAAATCCGGCGGCAGGAGACAGGCGGCGCATCCCACCATTTAACCCCAATCCGGAAAACAGGGAGATCGAAACCGCCGCGAGACGACCGAAAAACCGCCGCACCAGGACCCTCCCCTCCCCCCACCGCCGCGGTTAGACTCCCCCCATGGCCCGCTGGTACTGCGCGAAGTTCCTCGAACTCACCGGGATCGCCCTCTGCACCTCGGCTCTCTATTTCGGCCTCGTCCTGAACAGCATGAACATGGAAGTCAAGCTGCTCTCGATCGGGCTGCTGGTGTTCGCATTCGGGTGGGTGCTCGATGCGAAGGGCGGGGCGCGATGACGCGTGCGGGATTCTGCGCGGCCTGGGCCCTGATCGCGGCGGCCGCCACGGCAGACGGCGTACGGCCCCGGACGACGGAGGACCTCGGGCCGATCGAACGCGCGCGGCGCGAGGTGGACGCGGACCGGCACATCGAAGCGGCGACGCGGCTCGCGGCGCTGCTGGACGAGGCCGAGAATTCCGACCTCGCGGTCGGCCGCGTCGAGGTGACACCGACGGTTCGGGGGTGGAAGGCGCTGATCCGGGAGACCGCCGCGGCGTGGGCCGCGGAGAGCGACCGGTTCGCGGAGGCGTGGGAGACGGAGGCCGAAGTCCGGGTC
>JABWAY010000060.1 GCA_013360825.1 Candidatus Brocadiia bacterium
CGCCCCGACCCCGCAGCCCGCCGCTCCAGTTCCCCGGCCGCCTGCGCGTGGAGCCGCCCGCGCTCGCGGCGGGGAAGAAGGGAGTAGGCCGCGTCCCTCAGCAGGGCGTGCCGGAACATGAGCTGCGGGTCGTCGGGAAACAGCGATCGCGACTCCCGCTCGATCAGCTCGGCCCGGCGCGCCGCGTCGAGATCCGAGGCCACGGGACGGCCCGCCAGAAGCGAGACGACGCCCGGCCAGAACGATCGGCCGACGGCGCTCGCCGCCTTGATCGTCTCGCGCGTCTCCGGGGACTGGCGGTCGAGCCGCGCGACCAGCAGCCCGGTCAGGCTTGAAGGGAGGCGATCCGGCGTGCCCCGGAGCTCGAACGGCAGTCCCTGGAGGAGGGCGTTGTCCCGGAGGAAGCGCGCGAGTTCCTCGGCGAGGTAGGGATTTCCGCCCGACTTTTCCTCGAGGAACTGCGCCAGCGCGGGCGAAACCGGGCCCCGAAGGACGGCGGAGCCGATCCCCGCGGCCGCTCCCTCCGACAGTTCCCGGAGGGGAAAGACCGTGCCGCCGGCGGGAATCGGGCTTCCCGGCCGGGCCGTGCAGAGGATCGAGCACCGGCGACCCGACCAGGCCGCGGCCAGCCGGGACAGGAGGAGCCGCGTTCCCTCGTCCGCCTGGTGGAGGTCCTCCAGGCACAGGAGCGCCGGGGCCCCCGCGGCGCGCGCCGTCAGCCAGCGCTCCCAGGCCGCGTGGGCCTCGTTCTCGAAACGCACCGGGTCGATCGACTCGACGCGCGCACCGGGGAGTTCGTGCCCGAGCGAGAGGACGATCAGCTGCGCCGTGTTTTCGCGCTCCGCGGCGGGCTCCGACTCCATCTGTCCCGCAAGCGCCGCCGCGAGCCGCTCCGCGTCCTGCACCGAGGTCACCCGGATCCCCGTCTCGGAGCCCACGATGTCCCCGAACGCGGCGAGCGGAAGCCGGACGTCGTCCGGGGCGCGACCCCAGGCCACCCAGAGCCGCCCGAGCGCCCGGCGCCCCTCCCGTCGCACCTCGGCCAGGAGTCGGGACTTCCCGATCCCCGCCTCGCCCTCGACCACCACGAAGGAACTCCCCCCGGCGGCCAGCGGCGCCAGGAGCCCGCGGACCTCCCCGGACCGCCCGAAAAGCGGCAGCACCGGCTCCACCCGCGAGACCTCGGACCCGCCCCCCGCCCCCCTCACCTCCCAGGCCGCGACCGGCTCCTCCCGGTTCCGGGCGCGAACGGGGGGAAGCGCGGTGTACGTGACGACCCGGGCAGTCTCCCGCTCCACACGCTCGCCGACCACCACACAGCCGGGCTCCGCGGCTTCGTAGAGCCGGCGCGCCACGTTGACGGCGTCCCCGGTCGCCGTCGCGCGGTCCCCCCCCACCGACCCCCACAGCACCTCCCCCGCGTTCAGCCCGGCGCGCAGCTGGAAATCCGTCCCCCGCTCCGCGTTGAACTCCTGCACCGCGGCGCGGAGCCCCAGCGCGCACCGGACGGCCCGCACGGCGTCGTCCCCGTGCGACACGGGGGCGCCGAAGACCACCATCGCGCACTCCCCCACGAACTTGTCCACGTGGCCGCCCATCCGGTCGACCACCGCGCGGAAACGGGTGAACAGCGCGTCGAGCGCGCCCCGCGCCTCCTCCGGCCCCGACCGGTCGGCCCAGGACGCGAAGTCGTCCAGCCCGGCGAAGATCACCACGACCGTACGCCGCTCGGCGGGTCCGCTCACCGGCGCATGGTATCCGAGAAGCGTTGCGCTTCCGACACGCGCGGGTTCTCCTTGCGGGATGTTCCGGTTCGCAGCGCTCAACATCCTGACCCGCCCGCTCCGCTCGCTCCTGGCGCTGGTCGGCGTCTCCGTGTCGATCGCCGGCGTGGTGGGGCTGATCAGCGTGTCGGGGGGGCTGCGGGGAATGATGACGGACACGCTGGCGAAGGTGGAGGGGCTGGTGATGATCGAGGCGAACTCTGTCGATCCGATCTTCTCGACGCTGCCGGTGGCGTATGCGAAACGCGTGGAGGCGATCCCCGGGGTGCAGGCGTGCGTGCCGGAACTGTGGCGCGTCGCGCCGAACGTGGAGGGGGGGAAGACGCTGGTCGGGCTGTTCAACGCCGTGGTGGTGCTGGGCCTGGATCCGGAGCGGCACACGCGGCTGTCGGCGGGGCATGTCTACTCGCGGTCGATGCGGCGCGGGCGCAACGTGGAGGTCCGCGACCGGGGGACGCGGAACGTCGTGATCAGCGAGCGGCTCGCGCGGAAGTACGCGAAGGACGTCGGCGGGTCGATCCGGATCGGCGAGGAGCAGTTCCCGATCGTGGGCGTGTACGACACGGGGTCGCTCTTCCTCGACGGGACGATCATCATGCACCTCGAGGAGGCGACGCGCGTCGCGGGATTCCAGAAGGAGCTGGTGACGAGTTTCTACGTCGAGGCCGTGAGCCGCGATCCTGCGGAGCTGGCGCGGATCGAAAAGGCGATCGAGGCGGAGTTCGCGAACGAGCCGAAGAAAGTCGACTGCCTGTCCACGACCGAGTGGCAGACCGAATTCGGGGCGATGCTGCGCAACCTGGACGTCTTCCTGCTCGTGGTGAGCTCGATCGCGGTCTTCGTCGGGGCGATCGGCGTCCTGAACACGATGCTGATGAGCGTGACGGAACGGGTCCCGGAGTTCGGGATCCTGAAGGCGAACGGCTGGTCGCGCTGGGACGTGACGCGGCTGGTGCTGATCGAAAGCGCCCTCCTGGGAGTGATCGGCGGCGCGGCGGGGTGCGGGCTCGGCGTCCTCGGCGTCACGGTCGCGGGGCGGTTCATGCCGTTCGCCCCGCAGGCCTCCCCGGCGCTCCTCCTCGGCGCTTTCTCCACCGGCGTCGTGCTCGGGATTCTCGGCGGGGTCTACCCGGCGCACCGCGCCGCGGGACTGCATCCGGTGGAGGCGATCCGGGCGGGGTGATGAGCGAAGCGGTGATCGAGGCGAAGGACCTGGCGAAGTCGTACCGGGCGAGCGGGCGGCCGGTGGAGGCGCTCCGCGGGGTGACGCTGTCGATTGCGCGCGGGTCGATGACGTTCCTGGTGGGGCCGAGCGGGAGCGGGAAGTCGACGTTCCTGCAGCTGGCGGGCGGACTCGACCGGCCGACCTCGGGGACGATCGCCGTGGACGGGCGGGACCTCGGGTCGATGGACGACCGCGCGCTGTCGGCGTTCCGGCGGACGCGGGTCGGGTTCGTGTTCCAGGCGTTCAACCTCATCCCGAATCTGGACGCGGTGGACAACGTGCTGATCCCGTTTTACGCCTCCGGGCTTGCGGCCGGGATGAGGGACAGGGCGCGGACGCTGCTGGGAGAGGTCGGGCTCGGCGACCGTCTCGGACATCGCCCGAAGCAGCTGAGCGGCGGGGAGCAGCAGCGGGTCGCGATCGCCCGGGCGCTTCTCAAGGATCCCGCGCTCCTCCTCGCCGACGAGCCGACGGGCGAGCTCGACTCGAAAACCGGGGCGGCGATTTTCGCCCTGCTCCGCGGGCTCCAGCGCGACCGCGGAGCGTCCGTCGTCGTCGTGACGCACGACACCCGCCACATCGAGCCCGGCGACCGCATCGTCCGCATCGCGGACGGGGCCGTCGTCGGCGATTCCCCCGCCTGACCCGTTCCCGGAGAATCCCCCCATGAACTTCAGCGCCCGATTCGCCCAGGCCCACATCCGCCTCCTCGCCGAAACCGTCGGGATCCGCGCGGGAGGTTCCGCCGCGGAGCGACGCGCCGGCGGGCTCATCGCCCGATACTTCCGCTCGCTCGGGCTGGCCACACGGGTCCAGCCGTTCCGGGTCCAGACCCCCGGGTCGCCGTTCTCCGAAGTCCGCGTCGAAGGGCTCGGCGTCATCCCGAGCCGCCCCGTCGCCGCGACCGCCTCCACGCCGGCCGCGGGAATCTCCGGGAACCTGGTCTTCGTCGAGACCGGCGAGGATGTCCACCTCCCCGCCGTCCCCGGAAAGATCCTCCTCGTCTACGGAGAGCTCGGCACGCCGGAAAAGTACGAAGCGCTCATGCGCGCCCGCCCCGCCGCCATCGTCCTCGCCGAGAACATCCGGTTCATCGAGCCGCGCCTCACGAAACTCTCCAACGAACGCTTCGACGCCTTCGGCGCCGTCCCCACCGTCCGCATCCGCTTCGAGGACGCCGCCCGTCTTCTCCGTGCCGGAAAGACGCGGATCCGGATCCGCACCCGCGTTTCGCACGCCTGGGCCGCTTCCCACAACATCATCGCCGAACTCCCGGGGACCGATCCGGACGCGGCGATCGTCGTCGTGGGCGGCCACTACGACTCCGTCTGGGGCGGATACGGAGCCCAGGACAACGCCGCGGGCGCCGCCGTGGTCATGGAACTCGCCCGCATCTTCGCGCGGCGGACGTCCCGCCGGACGGTGCGGTTCGTGACGTTCGGGAGCGAAGAGCTGGGGCTGCGGGGGAGCACGGCGTACGTGGAGGCGCTGAAGGAGGCCCACGGAGCGGAGGCGCCGCGCCGGCGTCCGCCGGCGTGGAAGCTGCGGCCGACGGAGCTGGAACGGCACCGGCTGATGCTGAACGTCGACCTCCAGGGGCTCCTCCTCGGCGAGAACTACTGTCCGATCGGCGGTCCCCCGGAGCTCTCCTCCGCCTGCCGCCTCCTGTCCTCCGAGCGCGGCCCGGCCTTCCGGTTCGACGACGACTGCTATTCGAGCGACAACGCGCCGTTCGCGCACGCCGGGATCCCGACGGCGGCGTTCGGGCGACTCGGCGTCGAGCTGATGTGGGCGCACACGCCCGCCGACACCCTCGACCGCTGCCACGAGGAATCGCTGCAGCCGATCGGCGAGTACCTGGAGACGTTCCTCTCCCGCTGGGTCATCGACGCGAAGGCCTTCCCGTTCCCGCGTGTCATCCCGGAGGAACACCGGAAGAAGGTCGAGGCCTACTTTCGCGGGAGAATGTTCGGGTACGTCGAATCCCCGGCAGGAGGAAACGGTACCGGTCCGGCCTCCTCAAGGACCTCCCGATCCCGTCGATCCCCATCCGCGGCGCGGCGGGGTGCGTCCGGGCGATAGGAACACATGCGGGATGAATGCCGACAGGCTCCCGATCCCTGAGCGCACGGCTGCAATGGATCCCGGCCATGAACCCTGAATATCGCACAGCGTCCGAAGACACGTCCGTCGAAGCCGAGCAGGTCATGCTCGAGCTGGCGGCGAAACGCACGGTCGCGGAGAAGTTCGAGCGGATCTGGGCGATGACGGAATACGTCCATGAGCTCGCCTTCGCAGGGCTCGGTCGGCGGTACCCGGAACTCCCTGACGACGAGATCGAGTTTCGTTTCACGGCGCAGCGGCTCGGACCGGAACTCACCCTGGCCGCCTGCGGCCGGCTGCCGGACACCGATGCCCGCTGATCGGCCGTTCAGTCCCGGGGCGGTCTTTGGCCGTGTCATCGAGATTCTCGAGGCGATCGACCTCAGGCCAGGCTCTTCACGAACGTCTCGATCCGGTCAAACGCCTTCCCGAGCGCGGCGAGGCTGGTCGCGTAGCTGATGCGGAAATGCCGGTCGCTCCCGAAGGCGACGCCGGGGACGGCGGCGACCAGGCCCGTTTCGAGGAGGGCGTCGCAGAAGTCGAGGGAGCCCGTGATCTTCCGCCCGCCGGCCGACCGGCCGAACAGGGAATCGATGCGGATCAGGATGTAGAACGCGCCGTGCGGGTCGACGGCGGAGAGTCCCGGGATCGCACGGATCCGGTCCATGCAGTAGAGCCGGCGCCGGTTGAATTCCGCGTTCATCTTCGAGGTGAACGCGTCGTCGATCACCAGCGCCGCGAGCGCGGCGTACTGGCTCGGCGTCGCCGTGCTGGACGTCGCGTGCGACTGGAGCCGGTCGCAGGTCCCGATGACCTCCTTCGGCCCGGCGATGTACCCCACCCGCCACCCGGTCATCGACCAGGTCTTCGAAAACCCGTTCACCACCACCGCCTGCTCCCGCAGCCCCGGAACGAGCGCCAGGATCGACGTGTGCTTCCGCCCGCCGTAGATCAGCTTCTCGTAGATCTCGTCCGAGATCACGAACATCTTCTTCTCGATCGCAAATTCCCCGATCGCCTTCAGCTCGACATCGTCATAGACCGCGCCCGTCGGGTTGTTCGGCGAATTGATCACGATCGCCCGCGTCTTCGGCGTCCAGGCCTTCCTCACCGCCTCCGCCGTCAGCGCGAATCCCTCCGCCTCCGCACAGGGAACCGGGATCGGCACCCCGCCCGCCAGCTTCACCATCTCGGGAGTCGACAGCCAGTACGGAGAGGGAATCAGCACCTCCTCGCCGTCGTCCACCACCACCGAAATCACGTTGTACAGGCACTGCTTCGCCCCGTTCGAGACCATCACGCAGGTGTGGTCGTAGACCAGCCCGTTCTCGGACTGCAGCTTCTCCGCGATCGCCCTCCGCAGCGCCGCAATCCCACCGCTCGCGGTGTACTTGGTCTGCCCCTCGCGGATCGCCTTGATCGCCGCGTCCTTCACCGGCTGCGGCGTGTCGAAATCCGGCTCGCCCGCCGAGAGCGACACGACGTCCTCGCCCTTCTCCCTCATCGACGCCGCCTTCGCCGTGATGGTCAGCGTCATGGAAGGAGGGATCGTCGCGAGGCGGCGGTTCATCCGAGCAGCTTCCGGAATTCCGCCGTCAGCGCCGGGAGCACTTCAAAGAGATCCCCGACGATCCCGTAGTTGGCGACCTTGAAGATCGGGGCATCCGGGTCCTTGTTGACGGCGACGATCACGCGGGAGGAACTCATCCCCGCGAGATGCTGGATCGCGCCGCTGATGCCGCAGGCGAAGTAGAGCGAGGGGCTGACCGTCTTCCCCGTCTGCCCGACCTGCTCCTCGTGCGGCCGCCACCCGGCGTCCACCACCGCACGGCTCGCCCCCTGGGCGCCGCCGACCGCCGCCGCAAGATCCGTGATCAGGCCCCAGTTCTCCGGCCCCTTCAGCCCCCGCCCGCCCGACACGATCACGTTCGCCTCGGTCAGGTCCATCTTCTTCGTCGCCGTCGCCACGATCTCGCGGACAACGGCGCGGAAGTCGACGTCCTGCGCTTCGATCGGCATGTTCTCGACCGGCGCCGTCCGCCCCGGCCCCGCGCTCTCCTCGCGGAAGACATTGGGACGCAGCGTGGCGACCAGCGGACCCGCCGAGGCCGCGACCGACGCGAACGCCTTCCCGGCATAGACGGGGCGGCGTGCGATCACCCGCCCGCCGTCGACCCTGAGTTCCGTGCAGTCCTGCGCAAGCGACGTCGAGAGCATCCCCGCGACGTGACCGCCCAGGTCGCGCCCGAGCGCCGTCGCGCTCATCAGCACCGCCGACGCGTCCGCCCCCGGCCGGGCCACGATCCGCGCCCACGCCGCGTTCGCGTACTTCGCCAGCCGCTCATGGTCCGCCACCTTCACCAGATCCGGCCCGTACGCCACCAGATCCGCCGCCTTCGCCGCAACCCCGGACCCGATCACCACCGCCTGAAGCGGCACGCCGAGCGCCGTCGCGATCCTGCGCCCCTCGGACAGCGCCTCGAGAGACGATTTCTTGAACGCGCCGTCGCGCGACTCGACGAACACCACCACGGGGCCGGGCATAGGCGGACTCCTGCGGAAATCGGGTTCGGGGACCGTCTAGATGACCCTGGCTTCCTCACGCAGCAGCTTCACCAGCGCGGGAACGGCGTCCTTCCCCTGGCCGACGATTCTCGGCGCGGGGCGGGAGGGGGGGTTCTCGAGGGACAGGAGCTGGAGGCGGGGCTCTCCGGGAAGCGCCGGCTTTTCCTCCAGCGGTTTTTTTTTCGCGGCCATGATCCCCTTGATGTTGGGGAAGCGCGGGTCGTTGAGGCCTTTCTGGGCGGAGAAGACCGCGGGGAGTTCGAGGTCGACGATTTCGGTGCCGCCCTCGACCGGGCGGTGTGCGGTGACCTTGCGGCCGTTCCACTCGAGTTTGGTCACCCCTGCGACGCAGGGCCATCCGAGGAGCGTCGCCGTGAGGGCGGCGACCTGGGCGCCGTCGTCGTCGATCGCCTTGATCCCGAAGAAGACGACATCCGCGGGGCGGGACTTGATTTCCGCGGCAAGCGCCTGGGCGGTGGCGATGGGGTCGCGGCCGGCGGTGGATTCCTTGAGGAGGACCGCGCGGTCCGCGCCCATGGCGAGAACCTTGTTGCGAAGGGTTTCGGCGGACTCCGGGCCGCCGAGGGCGATGACGGCGATTTCGCCCGTCCCGGCTTTTTCCTTCAGCCGGAGGGCTTCCTCGACGGCGAACTCGTCGTAGGGGTTGAGGACGAATTCGACGCCGGCGGGGTCGATCGACTTCCCGTCGGCCGAGATTTTGATGCGCGCGCTGGAGTCCGGGACACGCTTGATGCAGGCCACGATGTTCATCGCAAATCCTTATGTCTGAATAACTTACGAGTTGCGCTTTCGCCGACACGAAGACCGCGCGGCCGATGCCGCGATCATAGCGGAGCGCGCGTGAGTGTCAAGGAAGCGGGACCAGTTCCCCCGTACCCGCCCGGCCCCCTTTCCTGCGCGCCCCCTCTCCCCTACAATCCCGCCACCCGTGGCCCCCCTCTCGCGCCTCCGCCACCACCTCCACACCCACTCCCGCACCCGCCGCCTCGTCGAAGGCCTCGGCGTCGCGCTCGCCGTCGGCCTGCTCTTCGCCTCCCTCGGCCGCACGGAGTCTCTCGATAACCTCGAACGGAGGACGCTCGACCAGCGCTTCCGCACCTACGCCGACCGCGTCGCGCCCCACCCGGACATCCTGGTCCTGCCGCTGACGGACGGGGATCTCGAGGCTGTGGAGCAGAAGATGAAGCGCGGGTGGCCGTGGGACCGTCAGGCCTACGCGATCGCGATCGAGTGGCTGAACAATGCGGGGGCGAAGGCGATCTTCCTCGACTTTTCCTACCAGGACAGCCACGGCTCGTTTCCCGCGTCGGACACGAAATTTGCGGAGGCGGTCCGCAAGGCGGGGAACGTCCACATCCTGGTGACCTTGAACTCCCCGGTGCAGCGGTCCCCGGACCGCCTTCCGGCGCTGCACGAACGGTCGGCCGGGACGGCGCCTCCCTGGATGAAGGAGTACCCGACGATGAACGCGCCGCTGCCGGAGCTGGTCGCCGCGGCGCGGTCGCTGGTCAGCCCGGGCTGGGGGGCGGACGAGAAGGACCCGGATGAGATGGGGCGCTCCTACGCCGTCGGGCACGCCCACCAGGGGCGCGCCTACCTGACTCCCGCGGTCGCCCTCGCCGCGCATGCGCTGGACGCCCCGGTCACCTTCGAGGACGGCGCCGCCCGGATCGGAGGGACCCGGATCCCGCTCGACCCGAACGGGACCTTCCGCGTCCGCTGGCACGCCCGCCAGGGGAAATACAACCCGAAAGGATTCACGCTCGGCGGCGTGATCGCCAACCGGCAGAAGTCCGCCGCCGTGATCTACGACCCGGCCGACTTCCGCGGGAAGATCGTGCTGATCGGCGCCTCGGCGGAAGGTCTCGGGGACATCAAGTCCACCCCGGTCGAAAAATCGCTCTACGGCGTCGAGGTGCATGCGACCGCGCTCGACACCATCCTCACGCAGGCGTTCGTCCGGCGCGTGGGCCCCGCCGCCTTCGCCGCCCTCATCTTCGCGCATGCCCTCCTCGCCGGCGTCGGCGGACTCCTCCTCCGGATCCGCTGGCTCCTCGTGCTCGTCCTCCTCGCCGGCGGAGCCCATGTCGCCGGCGCCTGGCACCTGCTCGGCGCCCACAACCTCTGGGTCGATGTCGTCGCCCCGCTCGGATCCCTCCTCGTCGCCACCACCGGCTCCGCCCTCGTGAACTTCGCCGTCGAGGACCGCCAGCGCCGCGATATCCGCGCGAAGTTCGGAACCTACCTGACCCCCGAGTACGTCCGGCTCCTCGAGGACAACCCCTCCCTGTTCTCCCTCGGCGGCGTCGAACGCGTCGGGACCGCCTTCTTCAGCGACCTCTCCGGTTTCACGGCGATGAGCGAAAAGATGACCCCCGGGGAACTCGTCGCCCGCATGAACGAATACCTCACGCTCATGACCCGCTCCATCAAGCGCTTCAACGGAACCGTCGACAAGTACGAGGGGGACGCGATCGTGGCGTTCTGGAACGCGCCGATCGAGCAGCCGGACCACGCGCTCCTCGCCTGCCGGGCCGCGCTGGACAACCAGCGCGAGCTGGCGCAGCTGCGCGAGCGGTGGAAGGCGTCGTTCGGCGTCTCCGTGGTCGCGCGGATCGGGATCAACACGGGCGGGATGATCTTCGGGAACATGGGAAGCGAGGACAAGTTCAACTACACGATGATGGGCGATCCGGTGAATCTTGCGGCGCGGCTGGAGAGCGCGAACAAGGACTACGGGACGTTCCTGATGATCGGGCAGGGGACGTGGGAGCTGGTGAAGGACAGCATGGAGTGCCGGGAGCTGGACCTGATCAAGGTGAAGGGAAAGCAGATTCCCGTGACGGTTTACGAGCTTTTGTGCGAAAAAGGCTCGCTGGGCAGGAAGACCGGGGAGATGCTGGAGCGGTACACCCTGGGGCTGCAGGCATACCGGATGAAGCAGTTCCTGGCGGCGGAGCGGCTGTTCGGCGAAGCGCTGGAGATCGACCCGGAGGACGGCCCTTCGAAGCTCTACCTGGAGCGGTCGAGGCACCTGGTGGCGAAGCCTCCGGAGGCCAGCTGGACGTACATTTACGAGAAGAAGGACAAATAGTTCAGAGGAGGCAGCGCATGAAGCGATCGATTCTGCTGGGCGGCTGGTACGCCCTGGCGATCGCCGGTCTCATCGCCGCGGACGATTTCCGCGTGACGGTGAAGTCGGCGAGCATTTTCGATGATGCGGACCCGTGGGCCAACGTGATCGGCTCGCTGGAGTTCGGAACCGCGGTCACGACGAGCGGGCCGTCGAAGACCGACTTCCTGCCGGTCACGGTGGGGGGGAAGTCCGGGTGGATTTCGCGGGCCGACCTGGTGGAACCCGATGATTTCAAGGCCGGGTCCGCCGGGAGCGCGGCGGGGACCGGGCAGGAGGGGGCATACGTGAAGGGATTCGACCCTGAGGTCGAGAAGAAGTCGCGCGCCGGCGACGCCGCGATCAACGCGGCGTACGAGAACGACGTGCTGCCGATCATCTGGGAGACGCGCGGCCACAAGGAACTCGAGATCGCGGAGGAGGCGCTGGAGGAGCTGCAGATCCAGGCGAAGGGGACGTCGCCGGAGGCGGACGCGCTCCGGGCGAGGATCGAGGTCCTGCGCCGGGAGGCCGAGCCCATCCGGTCGAAGTGGCAGGCCGCTCTCCGGGCGTTCCGGCAGTCGGGGCGGATCGGCGAATTCGCGGGGGGGAAATAGCGATGAGAAAATTTCTCTCCAGCAACCTGGTCGTGCTGCTGTTCCCCGTCGTCGTGGTCGGCTGCGAGGCGATCGGCATGGCTCTCCGGGGCGACGTCACGGGCGCGATGGCGTCGGGGACGCGCGACGGGATCGAGATCGCCGGGAAGATCGAGGCGGAGCTGGCGAAGACCGCGGACGAGGTCAATGTCTCGCAGGAGTACTACATCGGCCGGAACGTCGCCGCGAACGTCTTCGCGAAGTCGAAGCGGGTGACGGACCCGGCGCTGAACCGGTACGTGCGGATGGTCGGCGAGAACGTGGCGAAGGCGACCAAGGGGACGGACGCGCGGGGGCTGAACAACGCCCAGCTGATGGAGCCGTACAAGGGCTACTTCTTCGCGATCCTGGACGACAACCAGGTGAACGCCTTCTCAGCGCCGGGCGGCTGGGTCTTCATCACGATGGGCGCGCTGCGGGCGATGGAGAACGAGGATGAACTGGCCTGCGTGCTCGCGCACGAGATCGGCCACGTGATGGACCGTCACGGGATCCGGTACACGATGGAGCAGAAGAAGTTCGGCGTCCCGCTGCAGGTGCTGGGCGAAGCGGCGGCGGCGCGGTCGCCCGCGCTGGTCGGGGAGCTGGCGAAGAGCCTTTCCGGAATGGGGAACGAGCTGATGTCGAAGGCGATGGGCGGGATGGGCGTGGACTACGAACTCACCGCGGACGCCCTGGGAGCCCGGTTCGCCTCGCGCGCCGGATACCGGCCGGGGGCGCTGGTGGACTTCATCCGTCGGACACGGCACGGGGAGGACCTGAAATGAAGCCGAGACTGAGATGGGCCCTGGCGGCGCTGGTCGTGGCGGCCTGCGGGTGTTCCTCGGGATATCCAAGCACGCAGGACCGGATCGAGAACGTCGAGACGACGATCCGGAAGAACTCGCTGACCGGCGAGCCGGAAGAGGCGCGCGACAAGCGCTTCACGGACTCGACGAAGACCGGCGGCACGAACTGAGAATGGTCCTGGCGACGACACAACCGGGGGCGGACCACAGGTCCGCCCCCGTCCTGTTCAAGACCGGAGCGAGCCGATGAGCGTGCGCTGGAGCGCGGCCCTGGCGGCCCTGCTGGCGGGGGGGCTGGCCGCGGGAGCGGTGGACTGGACGGTGCGGATCCGCCGGACGGAGGTCAAGTCCGGCCCGAAGGCCTTCGCACGGCCGCAGTCGGAGCTCGCCCTCGGGGACGAATTCGAGGGGGAGGCCGAGGGAGACTGGGTGCGCATCCGGGACAAGGAGCACCCGATGGGCTGGGTGCACCGGTCGGCGGTGGCGACGGACGGGGAGCTGCTGCGGGATCCGGACTTCGCGTTCCGCGTGCTCGGGACCTTCTACCCCGTCGATGTCCAGGCGAAGGACGCGGTCGTGCAGGCCTGGCTCCTGAACCCGGTCGTCCGGGATACCGGACCCTGCCCGCGCTCCCATGAGCTGGAGTCCTTCCGGAAGGCCGGCGGGCTGGAGGAAGGCCGATGAAGAGGCTCCTTGCGGTCGTGGGGGCCGCGGTGGCGGCGTGGGCGGTCGGGTCCGGCTGCGCCACGGAGCCGCCCCGCGATCCGCCGTTCGACGAGGAGTCGCCGCTCGAGCCCGGGGAGGAATTCGCGTTCGGGCGATCGATCGCGGCGCGGCTCAGCACCGGTGTGGAATTCGTGGAGGACGCGAAGGCGCGGGCCTATGTCGCACGGGTCGGCGGCGTCGTCGCCGCCGCCTCGCGACGCCCCGACCCCTACGACGGTTACCGCTTCTACATCGTCCAGGACCCCCGCGTCTCCACCTTCTCCGCGCCGGGAGGATTCGTGTTCGTGACCACCGGGGCGCTGAAGGCGCTGAAGGACGAGGACCTCGGGCTCTACCTCCTCAACATGGGGAAGCCGAAGGGGGGGCTCCTCATCGCCATGCACGGGGGCGGGGAGAACGCGGGCGACGCCGGGAGCGCGCAGTCGATCTGGGCGGGGGCCACGGCCCAGGGGATGACGGTGATCGCGCCGCAGGCCATCGACCTCGTCTCCTCGGCCTGGAACCAGGAGAAGCAGGAGCGCTTCGTCCTCGACCTCATCGACGCGGCGCGGCGCACGCTGGACGTGGACCCGGACCGGGTCTGCCTCGCGGGGCACTCCATGGGCGGGGACGGCTCCTGGATGCTCGGGGGGCGCAACGCCGACCGCCTCGCCGCGGCGGCGCCGCTGGCCGGCAGCGTGATGCCCTACATGAAGCAGGGGGCGGTGAACCGGCTCCAGACGCCGCTCTCCTCCTACGAGGGGCTGCAGGAGGGGGTGATCGCCAACCTCATGCACCTCCCGCTCTGGATCCACCACTCCGCGGACGACCCGAACGAGGCGATCCATCCCGACGACATCGCCACGGGGCGGCTGCGGACGCTCCAGGAGAGGTTCCCGGGGCGGTACGAGTTCCGCTACGACCGGGTGGACGGGAACGGGCACGCGCTGCCCAAGGGGGGGGTGAAGCCGATCCTCCAGTGGATGGCGGGGAGGACGCGGAGGGCCCATCCCGACGAGGTGGTGTGGGAGACCTGGAACCCCTGGAAGGAGCGGATGTACTGGCTCTTCAGCCGCGGGCACCGGGACTCCTGGCGGTTCCACGCGAAGATCGTCGCCCCCAACGCGGTGGAGGTGACGGGGACGACGAAGCCGCTGGCGGGGCGGACGGCGCCGGCGGAGATGGCGCTGACGCTGCTGCTCGGGCCGGAGCTGTTCGACCTGTCGAAGCCCCTGAAGGTGACGAGCGGCGGGAAGGTCCTCTTCGAGGGGAGGGTCGAGCCCTCCTTCTTCGCGCTGATGGCCTCCATCCTCCCCCGCAACGACCCCAAACAGTGGTACCGCGCCCACGTCGACCTGAAGGTCCCCCGCCTCCCGTGGAAGGAGCTGTGGGATTAGGGGACGCTCCTCGGTTACTCGGTTGTTTGTGGATAAGTCCCTGCGGTCTTTGACCGCAGGGACTTATCCACAAACAACCGAGTAACCGAGGAGCGTCCCCTACGCCTCCACCAGCCGCAGGTACATGCGGATCGCCGGCAGGAGGAGGTCGTCGTTGAAGTCGTACTCGGTGGAGTGGCACATGGCGTTGGTGCGGCCGGGGGCGGAGCCGCCGAGGAAGTAGTAGGCGCCGGGGACCTTCTGGAGGAAGTAGGAGAAGTCCTCCGCCCCCATGGTGGGGAGCTGCTCCCCGGACACCGCGCCCTTCCCGAACAGCTCCTCGCCGACCCGCGCCACCAGCGCCGCCTCCTCCGGGTGGTTGCTCGTGACCGGGTAGTACCGGTGGTAGCGGAACTCCACCGACAACCCGAAGGCGCCGCAGACCCCGCGCGCCACCTCCTCCACCCGCGCCCCGAGCCGGTCGGCCTGCGCGTCGTCCAGCGTGCGGATGGTCCCCGAGAGCGTCACGAAGTCCGGGATGATGTTCGTCGCCGTCCCCCCGTGGATCGTCCCGAAGGTCACCACCGCGGGCTTCAGCGGATGCGTCTCCCGCGACACCAGCGCCTGCGCCAGCGTCACCACCTGCGCCGCCGCGAGGATCGGGTCCTTCGCCTCCTGGGGCTGGGAGCCGTGCCCCCCCCTCCCCACCACCTTCATCTCGAAGAGGGCCGCCGCCGCCATCATCGGCCCCGGCCGCACGCCGACCGTCCCCACGGGGAAGATCGGCCAGTTGTGCATCCCGAAGATCCTCTCCACCCCGTCGAGGGCCCCCTCCTCCACCATGCGCTTCGCCCCCGCGCCCCCCTCCTCGGCGGGCTGGAAGAGGAAGCGCACCCCGCGCCGCAGCGTCCCCCCCCGCGAGGCCAGGGCCAGCGCCGTCCCGAGCAGGATGGTCGTGTGCCCGTCGTGCCCGCAGGCGTGCATCCGCCCCGGCACCGTGGAGCGGTGGTCGAACCCGTTCCGCTCCTCGAGGGG
>JABWAY010000418.1 GCA_013360825.1 Candidatus Brocadiia bacterium
CCCGCCGCCCCCACCGCCGCCTCGGCCGCCTTCACCGCCCGTCGGCCCCGTCCCCCCCGCGCCGGTCGCTCCCGCCCCGCCGGACGTCCCGAGTCCGTTCAGGTTCACCGTCCCGGGCGAGAGCACGATGAAGATCCCCTGCACCTGCAGCGTGGTGATCGACGTCACCGCGGAACTGTGGTTCAGCGTGCCGTCCCGCACCGTAACCGCCGAGTAGCGAAGGATGTTGTCGATCGTCGTCGTCCCCGAGGACACGTCCAGGAATCCATCCGCCGCGTTCCCGAACGTCTCGAACCGCTCCAGCGGCGACATCCCGATCGGCTCGCAGGCGTACCGGGCGTTGATCGCGCCGCCGTCCGCACGGACGTACCCGATGAAGATCCTGTTCACGGTCTCCCAGGCGCTTCCCGTCCACCGCTGCATCCGGGACTTCCCCAGGTCGTACCAGTGCTGGTCCGTCGCCGGAGAGCCGGGTGCGGTCCATTCGTAGACGCAGGGCAGCGCGCTTCGCCCGAGGACCCCCGTCGACGTGATGTAGACGAAGTTGTGGGCCCCGTCCGTGACGGTGAGATTCTGGTCGGCCTGCAGCTCGCAGCGGTTTCCCCCGACGTCCCAGATGAACGGGTCCGCCGCGGAGGCGAGGAGCGTCAGGGTCAGGCTCGACGCCGAGAAGAAGTCCGCGTTCCCGCTGACCACGCGGCTGGAGAAGATCGCGTCGGGTTTACGCCTTGAGTCCGTCACGATCCCGGCAAGCGGCTGGCGGAGGATCGGCATTACTCGTCCTCCGCGACGTCGAAGCCGCCGATGATCCACGTCGGCGCCTGCGTCGCTGCCCAGGTGTAGACGAGGATCGACCCCGTGAACCCGATCAGGACGCCGTCCTGCAGGTCGGGATTGAAGACCGACCCGGGCCAGACCGGCTGGGTCCAGTGGTAGAGCAGCCGGGGTGCGTCCGAGCCTCCCCCGGGGCTGCTCGCCGTCGGGTTGTACCGGAAGGAGAATCCGGCCGATTCGCGGCTCGGCGACGCCGTCGACTGCGGAGTGATCGACGTCCCTCCCGAGGCGTACCGGTTGGTCGGATCGAGGACCAGCGCGATATGGATCAGGTCCACGGCCGGCGTTCCCGCCTGACAGAGGGCGAAGTTCGACAGCACCGCCCGATGCGCCGCTCCCGCCTGCGAGATCAGGAACGTCGGCGTCGTGGCGGCATAGGACGTCTGCCCGGTCACGGTCGTCCCGGGCGTCTGGTGCGCCACTGCAAACCGCCTTCCCCCGACGCAGGACGCATATCCGAATCCGCGCTCGGGCACCCGGCCCGGCTCGAACACGTACGTCAGCGGCAGCTCCGCCATTCCGTCCTCCTCAGCGTTTCCAGGGTTTCACCAGCGCCGCCAGGAGCGCGCTCCCGCCCGGCGAACCGTTCGCCGAGTACCGCAGCCTCACGTACCTCGACCCGATCCCGCCCAGCTTCACGCTCCAGTACCCGGCGTCCGTCAGCACCGTGGACGACGCGGGCTTCCAGTTCTCTCCGTCCGAGCTCAGCTCGAGCTGCACGGTCACCGAGGCGATCGACCGAAGCGCGATCACGACCAGCCCGACCGTCGCCGCGGTGCTCCGGCCCATCGCGACGGATTCGGAGGCCGTCACTTCCAGTGCCGCAACCCCCAGACGCCGTGCCACCTCCACGATCCGCCCGCGCCCCTCGGCGCCGCCGTCCTCAGTGACAAGGAGCCGCAGGTCGCTGACCGGGTCGTCGTCGCAGATCTCACCTGTCTTCATTGCGGCCACCTCCAGCCCCTCTGCCAGACAGAGTCGAGAAACCGGGAAACGCCATTCGGAATCCGGATTTCCTTTTTCCTCAGCCGGCGAAGCAACCGATGCGACGTCCGATGCGGATGAACTCAGCCGTCAGGACGCGCTCCGCTTCTCTCCTTCGCTCGCGCACCGCGGATCTCCCTATCCCCAGAAGGTCTGCTGCCTCCGCAGATGAGAGCCCGTAGATCCGGACCAGGCAGAGAACATCGAACTGTCGGTCCGTCAGTTGCAGCGCAGCGAACACAGCGAGGGTCTCCAGCGCGGCACGGTCCTCCGCGGCCTTCGTCTCAACCGCAGGAATTTCCTCCGGCGCGTGCAGGCAGGACCGACCTCGACGATCTCGCCGCTGCTCCCGAAGGACGTTTCTCGCAAGCGTCGAGGCGTACGCAGCGGGCTCGCGGATCTGAGCGCCGGCCTGAACCCCAAGCCAGGTGCGCGTCACGGCCTCAGTGACCGCCTCTTCCGCGTCAAAAGTCGACTTTCGGCCGCTGCCGATCGCGTCCCTTGCGGCGCAGTTCACCGCCTCCCAGAATTGCGCTTCTGCCGCCTCCAGGCCCGAGAATTGCGCCCCCCCCCAGGGTCTTCAGGCCGAATCAAGTCGCCCCGCCTCGCCTCCACTCGTCCACAACTTCCGGACGGATTCACATCCATAGTCTGCCCTCCCTCGATTCAAAATAACTCCATCGGACCCCCTTCCAACAGAGAGAGTTCGATTCTCAGATTTCGCCATGGCCCAAATGCAGAAACTCGGGCGATCGTGCACTGACGCGCGAGTCACTCGAGGCGCCTGGGACCCGCCGCCCGTTCCATCGCCGGCAGCTTGTCCTCCTCCCTTGTTGCCTCGAACTCAGTCTCGCCTCACCGAAGCAGATTGCTCCCCTCACGCCGCCGCGCGGCCGCTCCCGGTCTTTCCGCGCGATGACCTCAGCGCTCCCGCACGCGCTCAGTCGCGCAGGAGCCCCTCGGGAAGCACTCCGGCGCCCTCGAGCTGTCCGCGCGCGGCGGCCCGCACGGATTCGGGCTGCGTGGGATCGGCGGCGATCGCGGACAGCGCCTTCCGGGCGCGGTCCGAGCTTCCGGCGCCGAGGGACTGCGCCGCGGCGGCGCGGACGCC
>JABWAY010000419.1 GCA_013360825.1 Candidatus Brocadiia bacterium
GGCGCGACGGCCGCCTCGAGGCGGGCGAGGACGTCCGCCGGCATCCCCGCGGCGCGCAGGGCCCTTCTCAGGGCGGCATCGTCCGCCGCCCCGGAGAGGACCCGTTCACCCGTTCCGGCATCGACCAGGCCGGTCGCGACGCACAGCCGGACCAGTTTCTCCCTCGCGGGCGTCACGGCCTGCCCCCGAACTCCGACGCCCAGGCCGCATAGCCGTCCCAGTCGCGGAAGCGCTGGAACCCCGGGTCGACGCGGACGGTGCCGAGGTGGATCATCCCGCGGTCGCGGGCGATCCCGAGGTGCGTCCGGGCCCCCTCGAGGTCGTACCGGGCGGCGGCGATCCGGGCGCGCCGGTAGGCCAGATACTGCGTCTCGGTGTTGAGCGCGGCGAGCTCCTCGATCACGGCGGCGGCGCGGCTCCAGTTCTCCGCCTTCTCCCACATGTCCACCTCGACCCACTGCATCGTGAGGATGGAGGCGTCGTACTGGGCCTTCCGGTCCGGCGAGGCGGTCCCCGCGACCATGCGGAGCATCCCCGTGAGATTCCGCGCGTGCTTCGCCATCTTGGCGTGCGTATCGGCGGCGGCGATCGTCTTTTCCGTGGTCTTGCGGAAATTGGCGAAGACCGTGCGGGCGCCGTCGGACATGTCGCCCGACTCCACGGCGTCGAGCATGTCGCGGACCCCGTCGGCGAACAGCCCTGCGTTGAGGCGCGCGCGGCCGCGGGCCCAGAGATAGAGGCCGAATCCGGGGTCGAGCCGCAGGGCCTGGTCGAAGCAGGCGATCGCCTCGGTGTCGCGCCCGATGTCCCGGTAGGCCCGCCCCAGGTCGTGCCAGAGGTCGAAGCTGTCCGGGGCGAGCTCGACCGCCCGCCGGCCCAGCGGCTCGGCTGCCTCGAAGTCCCCCAGGTTCGTGAGCTGCCCGAACAGGAACTCCAGCGCGCCGACGTCCTCCGGGTCGAGCTCGAGCGCCCGTTTCAGGTCGGCGACCGCCTCCATCTGCATCCCCGCAGCCGCCTTCCGCCGCCCGCGCTCGCGCCACGAGACCGAGGAAACCGGGGCCAGCTCCACGGCCCGGTCGCACGCCGCCAGCGCCTTCGGGACGTCCGTCTCGAAGTTCGCGTAGAGAAGGTGGGTCAGCGCGTCGAACGGCCGCGCCAGGACAAGACGCTGGTATTCCGCGCGCGCCTCGTCGAACCGGAAGAGCACGACCAGAAGTTCGGCGCGGAGGCTGACCGCCTCGGACAGGAACGGGTCCGCCGCGATCGCCGCGTCGCACTCCGTGAGCGCCTCCGCCTGCTTTCCCTCGAAGTGAAGGACCATGGCCCGGCAGTAGTGCGCGTCCCCCGCGGGGATCCCGCTCCCCGAGAGCCGCTTCAGCTCCCGGATGACCTCGGCCAGCACCTCGGGCTGCCGCGGGTCCCTCCCGAGGACGTGGAGACGCTTCGCCTGGTTTCCAAGGGATGCGAAGAAGGAGTAATCCACCGCGATCGTGACGCCGCTGAGGAGCTGCAGCTGGGCGATGCGGGCGTGGGTGCGCTCGAGGGCCGTGGCGTGGTCGTCCGGCCGGCGCACCAGGATCCAGTCCGCCTCCGCCACCGCTTCCTCCAGCCGGCCGAGGATCCGGAGGGTCCGGAGGCGGAGGTGCCGCGCGTCGTAGGTCTCCGGGGCCAGGGCGATGGCGGCGTCGAACTCCCGGAGGGCGGCATCGAGCGGTTCCCGGCCGATCGCGGTCCCCGCGAGCACCGCGACGTCCAGGCGCATCGCGCGCTCCGCCTTCTGCAGCCACTCCCGCCCGGAGCGGAGATGTTCCTCCACCTGCTTCCGAACCGCGGCACGATCCGCTTCCGCTATCCGGTCGCGCTCGCTCTGCTCCAGCCTGTCCGCCCGCTCGCGCAGCAGGCGCACGGTCACGATGCTGCCCACCACGAGGAGCAGGACGGCCGCGGCGGAGAGCGCGGCGACCAGCGGATTCCGCCGGGCGCGGCGCAGCAGGCGTACTGAAAAGGGAACCGGCCGCGCCAGAATCGGATCGCCGTCCAGGAATCGCCGGAGGTCGTCCGCCAGGGCGGCCGCGCTCTCGTACCGGTCTTCGGGGCGCTTGGAAAGGCACTTGAGGCAGATCACCTCGAGGTCCCGCGGGATTCCGGCGGCGAGTCGGGAGGGGAGGACGGGCTCCTCCCCCGTGACCTTGCGCAGGAGTTCGATATTTCCGGCGGCTTCGAAGGGGGGGCGGCGGGTCAGGCCTTCGTAGAGGATGGCGCCGAGGCCGTAGACGTCGCTGCGCTCGTTGACGAGTTCGAGGTGTCCCTCCGCCTGTTCGGGGCTCATGTACGCGGGGGTTCCGAGGATCTGCCCTGCGACGGAGACGCTCGACCCGGCGCCGACCTCCTTCGCGAGGCCGAAGTCCGAGATCAGGGGGCGCCCGACCATGTCGATGAGGATATTCGCCGGCTTGAGGTCGCGGTGGACGACGCCCTCGGCGTGCGCATGTGCGAGGCCGCGCGCCACCTGTTCCACGACCTCCGCGACCCGGCGCGGCGGGGGCGCGTCGTTGTGGACTTCGCGGTCGAATCCGCGACCTTCGATGAACTCCATCGTGAAGTAGTACACCCCGGCGTCTTCGCCGACGTCGTGGACCTGCACCAGGTTCGGGTGCTTGCCCATCCGGGCGGCGGAGCGCGCCTCGCGCAGGAACCGCTCGACATGTTCGGGCGACCCGACGGCGATCAGGGTCTTGAGCGCCACGGTCCGGTCGAGCCCGGGGTGACGCGCCTTGTAGACGACGCCCATCCCGCCCCGGCCGAGTTCCTCGACGATCTCGTACTTCCCGATGTGGGTCAGCCGGCCCGATCGGCGCGGGGCGGAGGCCGCAGGCTGCGTGGGCGGCGTGCCGCCCGGGACCAGCGTGGCGTCCGACGTCGAC
>JABWAY010000061.1 GCA_013360825.1 Candidatus Brocadiia bacterium
CCGCCCGGGCCGCCGCGACCGACCCCTCCGCCGTCCTGACGGCCGCCTGCGCCCGGGCCGCGGCCACCCGCGCCAGATTCATGTCGATCGCGGATGCCAGCCGCGCTTCGTAGCGCGCAAGGGCCGCCTCCAGATCTTTGGCCGTCACCGCCGCGACTCGCCGGGCGACCTCGAGCCGCCGCGAGGCGATCACCGAAGCCCAATAGGCATGCCTTCCCCGGGCCCGCAGGAGCCGAAGGGTATCCCGGGCCTCCGCGCCGCTCCGCGCGATCCCCGCGTCCGCCACCGCCTCCCGCTTCGAAACCCGTCCCCCGAGCTCGATTCTCTGGTGGAGCGAAAGTCCGGCCATGGTGCGGTGGCCGACGAACGCCTGCGAGCCGCGCGCCGACAGCTCCGGGTAATGCGGGTAGATCCCCGCCTCGACGCGCCGGGCTCTCGCAGCCTCCCAGTCCTCAAGCGCCGCGATCACGCGCCCATGGCGTTCGACCGCGGCGAGGAGTTCCTCGAGGGACAGACCGTCCGACCAGTCCACGCCGGCCGTTTCGCGAAGCGGGATCGGATCCGGGTCCGCCGGGTGCCCCGGGCCCGGCGCAGGGGCCTGCGAAGCGCAACCGGCGAGCAGGGCTGCGGCGAGACTCAGTCCGCGGGGACGACTCATGCGGGGACTCCTGCTGGGGGGAGACATCGTCCGGGCGACGGAAAGGCCGCTCTGGCGTGGACCTGCGGAACGACCGCACGGAAGCCGGCGGAATGCCCCTGCGCGGCCGATCCGGCTTCCTTCCTGTCGAACGCGAGACTCTGAAAGCGCATTCCCTGGAAGCGCCGGCGCGGGACGGATTCCCCTGATCTCCTGCCCCGATCCCCGCCCACGCCGTCTCCCGGGTCACGCCGGAAGCCTTCCGCCTCCCTCGCTCCCCCCTCCACGACGGCTCACCCCGGCGGTCCCTCCCGCCGCCGATCAGTGCCCGTGCGCGGCCCCTTCCAGCGGCGGCTGGTACGTCTTGTCCCCGATCCTGATCACGACCCGCCCGTCCCACGGATCGGTCTTCAGCCCGGCATGCGAGCCTTTCCAGCACTCCGCCATCCCGTCGGCGAGCGGGGAAGCGGCCTCGAGCGTGAACTGGACCGGCCCGTCCTTGGTTTTCAGGTTGACGACCGGCGCCGGGACCTGGAGCGTCTTCTCCAGTTTGCCGTCGAGCACCCAGACCGTCATGTGGCCGCCGTCGTGATCGTGAAGGATTTCCAGGTGGTAGGCGCCGTCGGCGATGTCGACGATCTCGCCCTTGTGGGGGCCGAGTTCGTGGTCCCCGTGGTCATGGCCGCCGCCGGGCTTGTGCGCGTGATCGTCCTTCTTCTCCTTGCAGGCGGTCAGCGCCAGGCAGAGAAGGGCGGCGATCCCGAGCCTGAATGAGCTCATGGCTGTTCCTCCCGATTCGGTTGCGTGCGGTTCCACCCGGGCCGGCAGGCCGGATTCTGCCGCCGGGCGGACCCGGCCGGAAGTTTTTCCTGAGAATTCCGCGGCGCACCGGGCGGAAGGCGCGGGCGGCCCGGGATTACCGCTGCTTCATCAGCCGGTCGACGCCGGATCGCAGATCCGCCAGGTCCATGGCCGGTGTCAGGGTGATCTGCGCGCCGAGGCCCATGAAGAACGGTTCCGCGACGGAGGGGATGAAGGTCGGGTCCTTGAGGTCGAACACGAACAGCGCCGTCCGGAGCCCGCACTCGCTGATGAAATAGGAGGCTTCGGGTTTGTGCGCCGCGACGAACGCGTCGACGGTCTTCGGCAGGCTTCCGTCCTGGATGGCCCTGTTGCCCGCGTCGACCGGGATCGAGACTTTCAGCAGCATTCTCATGGAAATCTCCTGGGTGGGGGGTGTCCGTCTATCTGGCCGAAGGCTCTTTCTTCGGGTCCTCAATCCTGACGCCGAAGAATTTCAGCTTCCCGCGGGCCGTCTTCGCCTCCTCCGAATCAGGCCAGGTCGCGTTGACTTTCTGCCAGCACTCGATCGCTTCCTTGCGCCTGTTCTTCTTCGAATGTTCCGCTGCGGCGGACATCAGGTCCTTGCGCTCCTTCTCCTCCGCTGCGACCCGCGCGACCTCCGCCGCGGCCTGCGCCGCGACCGCGTCCTCCTTCGCCTTCGCCAGCCCGGTCTCGAGCGTCTTCCGGGCCTCTTCGTATGCTGCCAGGAACTCCGCATTCCCCTCGAGCTCCCGGTACCAGTCATCGGCCGCCGTGCGCGCCGCGGTCCCCTCGAACCACCGCCGGAGAATCACCATCTTCCCGGCCGCGACCTGAAAATCCCCGCCTTTCGCCGCCACCGCCATCGCATTGTGGAGGTCGTAGGGCAACCGCTCACCGAACCCTTCCGGACTCGGCTTCCCCTTGATCTCCATGAGCTTGTTCCCCATGGGATCCAGGATCATCAGCCGCGGAAAGCTGGTCACGCCGTACTTCCGCGCAACGTCCACCCCTTCCTTCTCCGCATTGATGTGAACAGAGAGGTACGGTTTCAGCGCGGCCTGCACATCGTCCCGTGGATACGTATCCGCATCCATTTTCTTGCAGTAGCCTCACCAGTCGGTGAAGAAATCCAGGTAGATCAGCCGTCCCTCGAGTCCGGCCTTCACCCGGGCTTCCTCGAACGACGCCTCCCACGCGACGCCGCCGGCGGATGCCGGCAGGGAGGCCAGGAAAGCGAGAAGCGGAATTGCGGCGAGTTTCACGGGGGCTCCTTTGGAAGGCGACGTGTGCCGCAGACTCTACGTGGAAGCGGGGGTGCGGATCAATCGTGGGGGCCCGTGGGGTCCTGGGGGCCGTCGTGCCCTCCCGCCCCGGCGCGCGTTTCGCCGGAGTCCGCGTCGTTCCTGGAGCGGGCGGGATCGGGCCGAACCGGGAATCCGCGCCGGCTCTGCCGGATCGATTCCCGGTGGTAGGATGCCTCCCGCATCCACTCCCGGGGAGACCCGCCCGATGGCCGGCCTGACGGATCGCGCCTGGCGCCTGATCAACCGCAACGCCTTCACCTGGCGCTGGCTGAGCAACTTCGGTCCGACGCTCGCGTGGCGCCGGTCCCGGCCGGATCTCCCGCCCGAAGGCGCCCGGGTGCTCGCGGATCTGCGCCGGGACGGGCTCGCGCGCACATCCGTCGACGCGCTCGGATTCCGGGCAGGGATCTGGGAGGAGCTGCAGTCGGCGATCGCGGCCGAAGAAAGCCGCCAGGCCGCGCAGATCGAGGAGGCCCGTCAGGCGCCGGAGAGGGAGGGGCACAAGTCGTACCTGATCGAGCTTCTCGGTCGCTCGCCCGTGCTCGATCCGGAGTCCGTCTTCGTGCGGATCGCGCTGGATCCCGCCGTGCTGGACATCGCGACGTCTTACTTCGGAATGTACGTCCGGCTGTGGCAGTTCAATGTGTGGCACAACGTGCCGACCCGGGCCGCGCCGCGGAACAGCCAGCTCTGGCACCGCGATCCGGAGGACCGGCAGATCCTGAGGATTTTCATCTACCTGGACGACGTCGGCCCGGGGAGCGGCCCGCTCTCGTACATTCCGGGGAGCCATGCGCTGGGCGCAGGCAGATCCGGCCGCCGGCCGCGCTGGAGGGTTCGACGCTGCGGACGACGGACGACCAGATGGAGCGCGTGGTGCCGCGATCCGACTGGGCGACGGCGACGGGTCGCAAAGGGGACGTCTGGCTCGTGGATACGCGCGGATACCACAAGGGCGGGCACGTCGCGGAAAAAGACCGCCTGGCCTACAACGCCATGTGGGTGTCCGCGGCCTGCCGCCACCGGACCGAATATTTCACGCGCCCGGGCACGCTGCACAGGCCGCCGGATCCGAAGCTCGCGTTCGCGATCGGGCAGGGAGGCGGGGCGGGCAGGGAGCCTGCGGGCGCCGGGATGCAGGGAGGGTAGCCGGGCGGGTTCCGGTCCCGGACGCGCGGTCGGCCCCGAATCCGGTCGCGGCGATCCCCGCGCGGGATCGCCGGTCGCTCGTCCGGCACCCGCCGCGGATCGACGGCGTCCGCGGCCCATGACGCCGTGCCCGGCACACGCCGTCGCCCATCACCTCTTCGGCGCGAACGCCCGGTCCCGCCCCGCCGTGTCCTCTTCGCGCGCCATTTCGTCGTTGATCCACTCGATGAGCGCCGCGAAGCCCAGGCTGTCCGGGTCATGTCCGAGGTAGCCGGCCACGATGCCGAAGACATGGAAGCCGTGCCGCAGCTGGAAACTCAGGGTCGGATCGCGGAGTTCCCCCTGCACGACACGGAGGACATACTCGAGCGGCGTCATCTTCGCCGCATGCTCGTGATACCCCCGGAGCCGCGCCCCGGCGCGGATCCGCAGCAGCTTGAACCTGCGGGCCAGCGCGCGCCGGCCTTCGTAGAGGGCGCCCCCGACGCCGCGCCCCTGCGCCTCGGGGTGGACCATGACCTCGGCCCCGTAGAGCGTCCGCCCGGCGGCCGGGTCGTGGTTGGTGAACATTCCGGAGGCGGTGAAGTCCTTCCAGTTCGCGTGCGGCTCGTAGTCGTCCCACCGGATGATCAGGCTGGAGGCGACGCCGAGAATCCGGCCGGATTCGGAGTCCGCGGCGACCAGCTGCCCCTCCGGGAACACGCGGAGGTGGGAGGCGAGCTGCTCCTCCCTCCAGGGGGGGCTCGTGGGATAGACCGCCAGGCAGACCCCGATCACCCCCGGGAAATCCGCGGGCTCCATCGGCCGGACCGTCACGTTCTTCTTCTCGCCGCTCACAGCGTCGTCTCCTCCAGATTCGCCATGACCTGGGCCGTCCTCTGGCTGTCCCGCAGCGGCAGGACGCTTCCCGTCTCCCGGGCCAGGAGCGCCTTGTCGAGGTTCAGGTCCGCGACGATCATGGTCTCCTGGTTGGCGTCCCCCTCGGCGAGCAGTCCGTCGCGGGCGAATCCGTAGTCGCTGGGGGTCATGATGCCGGCCTGGCCGTAATTGAGGTGGATGGCGGGGACCATGGGAAGCGATCCGACCGTGCCGGACTGGACGACGAACATCTGGTTCTCGATCGCCCGCGCGTGCGCGCAGTAGCGGACGCGGAGGAATCCCTGGCGGTCGTCGGTGCAGCTCGGCACGAGGAGGAGCGGGGCGCCCGCCCGCGCCGCCGCCCGGGCCAGTTCCGGGAACTCCACGTCGTAGCAGACCGTGACGGCGAGCTTGCCGAAGTCCGTCTGGATGACCCGCAGCCCCGATCCCGGGGAGACGAACCACTCCTCGGACTCGAAGCGGGTCATGTGGAGCTTGTCCTGGAAGGTCTGCGTCCCGGTCGGTCCGAAAACAAAACACCGGTTGTGAATCTTCTCGCCGTCGTCCCCCACGGCCGGGATCGTCCCCGCCGCGATGTAGATCCGCAGACGCCGCGACAGCCCCGACATCAGCTCGACGAACCGCGGAACGAGCGTCGCCAGGGCCCGGACCTGCTCGGGAAGCGGGCGCCGCGTGTCCCCCAGCGTCAGGAGCTGCACCGTGAAATACTCGGGAAACAGCACCAGCCGCGCCTTGTAGTCCGCCGCCGCCTCGACCAGCGCCGTCACCTGATCGCTGAACCCCTCGAAGGTCCTGATCGGACGGATGAAGTACTGCAGCGAGGCGATCCGGACCTGGTCCACGATTCCGACTCCAAGTGGGAGGCTGCGCGGGACGGGTGACGCGGCGGAGAGTAACATGGGATCACGGCGCGGACGAGGGGGATCGGCCCGCCCCGCGCCCGCCCCGCCATCCACGGAGAATCCCATGTTCCAGATCCGAAGCGTCCTCGCCGCCACCGACTTCGGGACCGCCGAGGAGGTCGTCCTCCAGCAGGCCGACCGCTGGGCCCGCGCCTGGGGAGCCGCCCTCCATGTCTGCCACGTCGTCCCCCTGGTCGGCCGGAGTTACGTTCCCTTCAGCGCCACCAACAAGGACACGCCCGGCTCGCTCTTCGAACTCCGCGACCGCATCGGCGAGATGCTGGTCAGCCGGGCGACCCGCGCCACCGGGAGACGGAAGGGCGAGTTCACCGCGCACGTCGACCAGGGAACCCCGTACGCCGGGATCGTGCGCATCGCGGAGACGGTCGAGGCGGACCTCGTCGTCGTCGCCGCCTCCTCGTCCCTCCAGTCGATCACGTCCGCGTTCGGGACGACCGCGCTGTCCGTCGTCCGCCACGCCCCCTGCGCCGTGCTCGTGGCCCGCCCCAGCCGCGACGGAAGCCCCGTCTTCGCCGCCACGGACCTCTCCGATCCGGCCGTCCCCGCGCTGGACGCCGCCGCGGAAGCCGCCCGCAGATTCTCCCTCCCGCTCCGGTTCTTCCACGGCCTGGAACCGCTCCAGATGATCGCCCCGCCCCCGGAACCCGGCCTCGCAACGCTTCCCGGCCTCCTCCCCGCCGGATCGATCGAGCAGGCCCGGAAAGACGTCGAGGCGGAGTTGAGGGCCACGCTCGTGAAACTGGGCGCGGAGGGCGAGGTGGAGGTGGCGACCGGCATGGCCCGGTCGGAGATTCTCGCGGCGGCCCGCGCGGCGGGGGCGGGACTGATCGTCGTCGGGACCCGGGGACGCACGGGGCTGTCCCGGGTGATCCTGGGAAGCGTCGCGGAGGACGTGATCCGCGGGGCGACCTGTCCGGTCCTGGCGGTCCGCCTGCGGACGGAGGGGTTGCTGGGCGGGTAGCCGGGGAGGGTCAGCGTCCGCCGGGGACGGCGCACGCGGCGATGCCGATCAGGCAGCGCGGTCGCGCCTTTCCGGCGGGGGGATCCTCCGGGGACTCGTGGACGAGCGCGGCGATGCGGAGGCGACGCGGTCCCGGATCGAGGGATTTCGGCGCCGTCGCCAGCAGGATCCGGGGCTTCGCTCCGCGGCCGTCGCGGAGGTGCCACAGGCGGTAGTGGGCCGAGATCGGGTGCCGGGTCGGCACGACGGCGGTCCCGATCATCATCATGCCGTGGATCCGGATCCCGGCGCCGGCGGCGTCCTCCGCGGGATCGAGCGCGGCTTCGAAGATGACGCCGTCCCCGGCGGGCCGCGCCACGACCTCCGCCACCGTGCCGCGGGCCGGCTCGTGCTTCTTCCAGCGCGCCCGCGCCGGCCTGTCCAGCGAGCCCAGCGCACGCTCCGCCTCGGCCGCGGGGAGGAAGCTGCGGAGCAGTTCGAAGTGAAGGATCGCGGTGCGGTCCGCGGCGAGCCGCCGTCCGCCCTTCGCGATCTCGCTGCTGGAGATCACACCGTCCCCGGATCGGGACCAGAGGTTCCAGAAGAAGCCTCCGTTGTCGAAGGCCTTCAGGAAGCCGGCGAGGTCGGGGATCGGCTTCAGGATCTGCATGGGGGCGCCGTCGAAGGGGGCCGAGGTCGCGGGGCGTGGATCCGGGGTTCACGGGCGTCGCCGGGAGCCGGACTGTAGCCTTCCCCGCGCGCGGGGATCAAGCACCGCCTCCCGGGGCCGGCGGAGAATTCGGCCCTCCGTCCGCGCTGCGGCGATGCTAATCTCCGGCGGTGCGGGTCCGCTCCAACGGGTGAGGGATGTCGGAACCATGGTGACCGCTGCCGTCATTGTGTCGCTCCTGCTGCAGCTCACCGCGGCCGCTCTCTCCCTCCGCCTCATCCGCGTGACCGGGAGGCGCAGCGCCTGGATCCTGATCGCCTCCGCGATCCTCCTGATGGCCGTCCGCCGCGGCATCACGCTCTTCCGGATCCTCAGCGGCGACGAGACCCTCCTTCCCGATCCGGCGGTCGAGGGCGTCGCGCTCGCCATCTCCGCCTTCATGGCCGTCGGCATCGCCCTGATCGGTCCGCTGTTCGAGGCGCACAACCGGTCTGCAGCCGCGCTGGCCGCCAGCGAGGGGGAACGCCGGAAGCTCGAGGCCCGGATGCTGCAGGCTCAGAAGATGGAGGCGCTCGGGCGGCTGGCCGGCGGGGTGGCGCACGATTTCAACAATCTGCTCACGATCGTGCTCGGGTATGCGGACGAGGCGATCCGGCGCCTGCCCGCGGACGATCCTCTGCAGAAGAACCTGACGGAGATCCGCGGAGCCGGGAGGCGGGCCGCGGACCTCACGCGGCAGCTCCTGGCCTTCAGCCGGCACCAGCCGGTGCAGGCGGCGCTGATCGATCTCAACGACGTCGTCTCGAAGACGGAGGCGATCCTGCGGCGGGTGCTCGGGGAGGATATCCGGCTGCTCGTGACCGCCGCCCCGGCCCCCGCGCTGATCCTGGCGGATGCGGGCCAGATCGACCAGGTGCTGGTGAACCTCGCCGTGAATGCGCGCGACGCCATGCCCGCGGGCGGGATGCTCCGGATCGGCCTGTCGCACGTCGACGCACCGGATCAGTCGCCGTCCGGGCAGGTCGTGCTGACCGTCCAGGACACGGGGTGCGGAATGTCGCCCGACGTCCGCGCGAGGATCTTCGAGCCGTTTTTCACGACCAAGCCCGCGGGAAAGGGGACGGGGCTGGGACTGATGACGGTCTACGGAATCGTCACCCAGTTCGCCGGGACGATCCAGGTCGACAGCGCCCCCGGGGAGGGGACGACGTTCCGGATCGCGTTTCCGGCCGGATCCGGGGAGCAGGTCCGGGCCGGTTCCGGCGTCCGGGCCCCGGCCCCGGCCGCCGCGGCGACCGTGCTCGTCGTCGAGGACGAGGCCGCCATCCTCAGACTCGTGGCCGCGACCCTTCGGGGCGAAGGCCACACCGTCCTCGAGGCCGCGGACGGGCAGGCGGCACTGGCCGCCGCCCGCGACTGTCCGGGACCGATCGACCTGCTCATCACGGACTCCGTCATGCCCCACATGAGCGGCGGGGAACTGTCCCGGACGCTCGCGCAGGAACGCCCCGGGCTCCGCGTGCTGGTCGTGTCGGGTTACCTGGAAACCGCCGCCTCCGAATCTCCGGACACGCCGTTCCTGCGGAAACCCTTCACGCCGGACGACCTGCTCCGGAAGGTCGAGGAAGTGCTGCGCTCGCAGGGCCCGGCGGCTCCCCCCGCCGCAGGAGCGTGACCGGTCTCTCGTTTGCCTTGAACCGGCCCGGGAGTTGACGGACCATTGCCCCATCCCCCGGAGGTCACCATGATCGTCACTCGAACGCCGGACGGGCAGTTCCGCCTCGCCTGCGGCCCCCACGAACTCCTCCTCACACGGGCGCAGTACGAGGACGTCTTCTACGCCCTCCCCCAGGACACCGGAACCCTCTTCCGCCTCCTCAACGATACGGTTCTCGCCACCGACGACCTCCGGGCCGTCCTCCGGGCGATGATCGCGGAGTGCGGCGGGCTGGAGAAGGCGATGGACGCCCTCCAGGCGGGGGTCATGCGGCTCGAGCCGGCCTGAGGCGGCCGGCGTCCCCCTACCGCCGCGCCGGGGCGGGTTTCTCCGCGAAGCGCGGCGAGTCGTGGACGCCGTAGTCCATCCCGTAGAGGCGCCGGAACTCCCGGATCCGCTTCACCGCCGGTTTCCCGAACGCGAACGCCCCGGGGCCCTCGAAGGCGTGGAGCACGATCTCCTCGACGAGTGCGGACATGCTCATGTCGTAGTACTCGGCGACGGCCTTGAGGACCTTGACCATCCGTTTCTCCAGGCGAAGCCCTGTCTGGATGCGCGTGATGGGGATCCGGGAAGCGGCGGCGGGCATGGGGGGCCTCCTTGATGTTGTCATGACAACATGACAACAGATTGCAGCCGCGCGGTCAAGCGCCGGGCGCGCCGGCGGCCGGGGACTTACCGGCTCAGTCCTTCCGGCCGAGCCGTTCCAGCTCCGCCGCCGCGCTCCGGATCACTTCGGTCTCCTCGACGCCCTGGCGCAGGGCCGCTTCGAGGTCCGCCCGCGCCGCGTCGGGATCGCCGTCGGCGAGCGCGCGGGATGCCGCCAGGAAATGGGCCTCCGACCGGCGCACGCGCTCGTCCCGGCCCCCGCCGGAACCCGCGGCGTCCAGCAGTTCCTGCCGCGTCGCCTTGCCCAGGAGAAACCGTCCGGCGGTCTGCGGAAACGCGTCCGCGGGGTTTCCGGCGTCCAGCCAGGCCTCCAGCTCCCCGTCGGCCTTCGCGCGCCGCCCCAGGCGCGCGCGCAGGATCCAGAGCCGCAGGTGGGCGTGGTCCTGGCCGGCCGGCTCGAGGCGGACGGCCGTCTCGAAGTCCCCGAGCGCGTCCTCCCAGTCGCCGAGATTGTAGAGGCAGAGGGCGCGGTGCCGGTAAGCCCGGGCGCTGCCGGGGTCGATCTGGATCGCCATCGTGATGTCCCGGAGCGCGCCGTCGGCGTCTCCCAGAAGTCTCCGGGCGAATCCGCGGTTGTTCCAGGTCCGCGACACGCCGGGATCCAGCCGGATCGCTTCGTCGTAGGCCTCGACCGCGCCTTTCAGATTCCCCGCGTCGAGCCGGGTCAGGCCGAGGTCGTGGTGAAGCGCGGCGTTTCGCGGTTCGAGCTCCACGGCGGCCGCGAGGTCCGCCAGCGCGGCGCGGAACTCCCCGAGCCTGCGGCGGGCGAGGGCACGGCCGTGGAGCGCCGGGACGGCGCACGGGTCTTCCTCCAGCGCGCGCGAATAGGCCTCGACCGCCTCCGCGGGCCTCCCGTCCTCCCGGGCGCGATCTCCCTCCGCGATGGCCGCGTCGGGCCCTCCGGCTCCCAGGGTGAGGGAAACGGAGAGGAGGAGCGCCGCGAGGAGGGGGAGCCGGGGCATGGGGGCAGGATAGCGCCGACCCGGGGCGTCCCTCCTCCGGAAAATGCGGCCCGGGTCCCACCGGCCCGATCTGATAGAGTCCGCCGTCACCGATGCCCCCCACCGCACCCGCCGCGCCGGACGTCTTCCCGATCTGCCTCGGGGGGAACGTGTTCGGCTGGACAGCCGACGAAGCGCAGTCGTTCGCGGTGCTCGACGCGTACGCGGCGGCGGGCGGGAACTTCATCGACACCGCCGACATGTACTCGGCATGGGTCGCGGGGCACGACGGCGGCGAGTCGGAGGCGATCATCGGCCGCTGGATGGAGGCGCGCGGCTGCCGCGACCGGATGGTGATCGCGACGAAGGTCGGCCAGCTGCGCGGGCTGGAGGGGCTCTCGGCCGCGACGATCCGGACCGCCGCGGAGGGGTCGCTCCGCCGACTCCGGACCGATCGGATCGATCTCTACTACGCTCACCGCGACGATCCCGGAACGCCGCTTCCCGAATCTCTCGGGGCCTTCGACGCGCTGGTGCGGGAGGGGAAGGTCCGGCGGATCGCGGCGTCGAACTACACGGGGGCGCGGCTGGCGGAGGCGCTGGCCGTCTCGGATGGAGGCGGGCTTGCGCGCTTTTCGGCGATCCAGCCGCACTACAACCTGGTGCACCGCGGGGAGTACGAGGGGGAGCTGGCGGGGGTCTGTGCGCGGGAGGGGATGGCCTGCCATCCGTACTTTGCGCTGGCGAAGGGGTTCCTGACGGGGAAGTACCGGCCGGGGGTGGCGGTGGACAGTCCGCGGAGCCGGGGGGCGAGCCAGTATCTGGATGCGCGCGGGATGGGGATCCTGGCCGCCGTCGAGGCGGTGGCGGCGTTGCGCGGGGTGGCGCCGGCGGCGGTGGCGATTGCGTGGCTGAGGGCGCAGCCGACGGTGGTCGCGCCGATCGCGAGCGCGCGGACGACGGCGCAGCTGGCGGAAATCCTTCCCGGCGCGGCGTTGAGGCTGGAGGCGGGGGATCTGGCGGCGCTGGATGCCGTGTCCCGGCCGCACGGTGCGCAGGGAGCTCACTGAGGTTTCATCCGGCGTTCATGGATCCTTCATGACTTTCTGGTAGGTTCTGGATTCAACCGGTCCCCGGCACTCGCGGGGGCTTCCCCGAATCCGGAGTCCCCCGTGCGCATTCTCCTTGTCGAGGACGAACCCAAGGTCGCCTCCTTCATCAGCCGGGGGCTGAAGGCCGAGAGCTACGCCGTCGACCTCGCCTCCGACGGCGTCCAGGGCGAGCACCTCGCCGCCAGCGAGCGGTACGACCTGGTGATCCTCGACATCGTCCTCCCCGGCAAGGACGGCCTGGAGGTCCTGCGCTCGATCCGTGAGCGGCATGTCGCCACCCCCGTCCTCCTCCTCAGCGCCCGCGGACGCGTTCAGGACCGCATCCACGGGCTCGACGCCGGCGCCGACGACTACCTCGCCAAGCCCTTCAATTTCGACGAACTCCTGGCCAGGGTCCGCGCCCTCCTGCGGCGCGGCAAGACCGAGGGGCCTCCGACCTTCACCTACAAGGACCTCCACGTGGACCCCGCGCGCCACGCCGTCCGCCGGGGCAAGTCCGACATCGAGCTCACGCCCCGCGAATTCGCGCTCCTCGAGTACTTCATCCGCAACCCGGAGCGCGTCCTGACCCGGACGATGATCGCCGAGCATGTCTGGGACTACCATTTCGACACCTCCACCAACGTCATCGACGTCTACGTCAAGCACCTGCGCGACAAGATCGACCGCGACGCGAAGGTCAAGCTCCTCCACACGGTGAGAGGGGTCGGGTACAGGCTGACGGCGAAGTCGTGAAGTTCTTCCGCACCATCGGCGGCCGCCTCGGGCTCGCCTACGCCGGCTTCTCGCTCGCCACCCTCGCGCTTCTCGTCGCCTACTTCTACGTCCGCCTCGGGCGCGCCTCGGACTACCAGGCCGACCGGTTCCTGGACGACGAGTACAGCGAGATGGAACACATGCTCCTCGAGGGCGGCGACGACCTCGACGCCGAACTCGTGCTCGTGGCGCGTTTCCACCGGGAGGTCCAGCTCTTCGTCGTCGTCCGCGACATGGCGGGAACCGTGCTCCAGCACACGGAGAACGTCCAGGCCGGGGACTTCCCGCTCTCCGAGGCCGCCCGCGCCCTCCCCGCGGGCGCCTCGATCCGGCGCGAAGACGGTTTCGTCGGTCCGGTTCCAGTCCGGATGCGCATCCGCCACCTGGTCCTCCCCGACGGCACCAGCCGGCTTCTCCAGGTCGCGATCTCCCGCTCCGGGTCGCTCAACGCCCGCGAGCGGTATCTCGCCCAGGCCGGGGCGGCGGCGGTGCCGTTTCTCGCCCTCGCCCTGGTGGGAGGGTATGTCGTGGCGCGAAGGGCGATCCGGCCGATCGACTCGATCGCCGCCGCGGCCGCCCGGATCCAGGGGACGAACCTGTCCGAGCGGATTCCGCTGCGGGGAAGCGGCGACGAGCTCGACCAGCTGGCGGCGGTGCTGAACCGGACGTTCGAGCAGCTGGAGGAGTCGTTCCGGAGGATCCGGGACTTTTCGGGGAGCGCCTCGCACCAGCTCCGCACGCCGCTGACGGTGATCCGCGGCGAGGCCGAGCTGCTGCTGAAGGAGGGGATCGACGACCGGTATGCGGCGCGCGTGGCGACGATCGTGGACGAGGCCGCGCGGCTGGCGCGCATCGTCGAGCAGCTGCTGTTCCTGGCGCGGGTGGACGCGGAGAAGGTCGACGTCGGGACGGAATCGGTCGACCTGGCCGGGATCGTGGCGCAGGGGCTCCGGCGGCTGGAGCCGTGCGTCGCGACGAAGAAACTCAGGGTCGAGGAGCGCCGGGAGGCGGAGCCCCGGGTGAGGGGCAGCGAGGCCCTGCTGGCGACGGCGGTCCAGAACCTGCTCGACAACGCCGCGCGCTTCAGCCCTGACGACGGCCGGATCCTGATCCGGTACGGCCGGCGCGGCGACCGGGTGACGCTGGAGATCGAGGATGACGGAGAGGGGATCCGGCCCGAGCACCGGGGGCAGGTGATGGAGCGGTTCTTCCGGGTGGATGTCCGGAAAGGGGACGGGGCGGGGCTGGGGCTGGCGGTGGCGAACGAGATTGCGCTGCTGCACCACGGGACTCTGAGCGTGGAGGATCCCCGGGAGGGGCTGGGGGCGCACCTGCGGCTGGAGCTGCCCGGGGCGTGACGCGCGGGGGAGGCGGGCCGGCGCGCTTTCATGAATTCGTCATCTGCGGTTCAGGGGGAGTTCATCGGGAATTCGCGAGACTGACAGCATTCCCGAGGACATTTCACCTGGAGACACCGCCATGGCGCAGGACTGGGACGTGATCGTCGTCGGTGCCGGACCCGCGGGCTCGACCCTGTCCGCCTTCCTGGGGGCGCGCGGGCTGCGCACCCTGCTTCTCGACCGCGACCGGTTCCCGCGCCGCAAGCCCTGCGGGGAGTTCATGAGCCCCGAGGCGCTGGCGACGCTGGACCGCTCCGGCGCGCTCCCGAAGGTCGAGGCGCTCCCGCACCGGCGGCTCTTCGGGCACGAGATCTGGAGCTACGACGGGTCGCATCTGCGCGGGGACTATGCGCCGTTCGGGAAGTACCGGCCGTTCCGGCCGTACGGGATGGCGGTGCAGCGGCTGCTGCTGGACCACGCGCTGCTGAAGCACGCGGCGACGTTCCCGTCGGTGACGGTGAGGGAGGGGTTCCGGGTGGAGGACCTGATACTGCGCGGGGGGCGGGTGCAGGGGGTGCGCGGGGTCGGCGACCGCGGGCCCGAGACGTTTTTTGCGCCGTTGACGGTCGGGGCGGACGGGATCCACTCGATCGTGGCGCGGCGGCTGGGGCTGACCGAGCCGGACCGGAGCCTGTGCAAGTGTGCGATGGTGGCGTATTTCCGCGGGATGGAGATCGGGGACCACGGGGAGGTGCACCTGACGGAGTCAGGGTACTTTGCGATGGCGCCGGTGGACGCGGACCTGGTCAACATCAACTTCATCGTCGACCAGTCGAAGATGCGCGAAGTGAACGGCGATGCGGAGGGGTTTTACCGGAGGCATCTGATGGATGTTCCGCGGCTGGCCGCGCGGCTCCGGAACGCGGTTCAGGTCGGGAAGGTGGCGACGACGGGGCCGCTGGCGCGGCGGAATCGCGGGACGGTCGCGCCGGGAGCGATGCTGGTCGGGGATTCGACGGAGTTCGTGGACCCGGTGACGGGGGAGGGGATCTTCCTCGCGGTCCGCAGCGCGGAGATCGCGGCGGGGGTGATTCCCGGCGCGCTGGCTGTCGCGGATCCGGACGCGCCGACGCTGGCGGAGTACCACCGGCTGCGCGGTCTCGAGTTCGGGGAGCGGCTGAACTCCTGCCGGATCGTCCAGCGGTACCTGTACCGGCCGTGGATCACCAACTGGGTCGTCCGCACGCTGGGCGCGAAGCCCTGGCTGGCGGACCGCATCATCGGGATGTCCGGCGACTACATCCCGCCGGCGGCGGTGTTCAACCTGCCGTTCATCCTGAGCGTCCTGAATCCGTTCACGCGGCGGCGCGGCACGGCGGAGCCGGCGCGCGCGATCGGGTCCTGAGCGCCGGTCAGGCCGGCGGCGAC
>JABWAY010000420.1 GCA_013360825.1 Candidatus Brocadiia bacterium
AGAGGGCGTTTCCCCCTCCCCGTCCCGCCGCGTGCTTCCCGCGCCCGCTCCGCTCGATCTGCGCCCGGGCGCTCTCCCCGCAGCCGGCGGACCGGCACGCATCCGCGGAGGAATTCGCCCTCGATGTCGACGCCGCGTTCGCCACGGCCTCGGGGCCTTCGCCGCTCCGCCGGATGTGGGGACGGCTGTTCAACTCCCGCGGCCGGCGCCCGTAGCTGGCGCCGCCGCTACTTCCCGGCCTTCGCGTCCCTCTCCGCCGCCACCTTCTCCTTCACCCAGGACTTCCCGTTCGTCTGGTACCACTTGTTCCAGGACTCGAAGTCGTCGGAGTACTTCTCGCCGGTCAGCCGCGCCAGCGCCGCGCCGAATGCGCCCCCGGCAGTCCGGTGGAACCCCTCCGGCACCGCCACCGTCGTCTTCGCCCGCTGCACCGACAGTTTCGGCGTCTCGATCCGCAGCGGCTGGGTGATCACACGGCGTTCCGGGTCCGCGATGAAGTCGATGAAGGAGTTCGAAATGTCCTGCACCTGCTGCGCGTTCGTGACGCGAATCTCGATGTACACCGTGTAGAACGCCGCCATCAGGTAGGGCACCGCTTCCGCGCTCCCCATCTCCCCCAGCACGTTCGCTGCGCGGATCTTCGGCTCGCCGTCCTCCTCGACCACGCGCTTCGCATACCACATGTGCGCATACTGGTCCCCGAACTCCCGCGTCGCGGCCACCGCGGCGGCGCGGACTTCGTCGTCCTTCTCCCGAAGCGCGAGGCCGGTCAGTTCGCCCATCTTATCGAAGCGGGCCTGGAGGTCGCGGACGTAGCCGAGCGAGCGGCGCGTCCAGTCGAACGTCCGGCCGATCCCTTTCCAGGCTGCGAGGCGGACGGCGCGGTTCGAGTCGGTGACGACGCGCGAGCAGGGGGCGAGCAGCGAGTCCTGCCGGATCTTGAGCAGGTTTTCGAGCGCGGCCGCGGCCACTTCGGGATTCCGGGCGCCGGCCTCGCGCACGAGCTTGCGGGCGAGGTCTTCCTGGTCGAGGCGATCGGCCTCGTCGGCCGTCATCCACGTCCCGTTGCGCTTGACCTCCCCGTTCCCCTCGCGGATCTGGTCCGGCGTCCGCCACTGCCCGTCGATTTTCTGATGGCCGAGGGCGAGGCGGGCGGGTTCGTAATCGGTGTCCGCCGCAATCGCGGCCTGGGCTTCGAGGCGGAACTCGCCGCTGAGTCCCTGTTCCTTGCACCACTGCGCCAGCGCCCAGTGGCCCCTGGCGTCATCGGCCTTGAGAAGGGCGGCCTTTTCGGCGTAGATCTCGGCGGTCGTCTTGCCGTACTCGATTTTCGAGACCTGGGCCTTGCGGAGCCGGGTCGATCCGTACTTCCCTTCGAGCTGGATCTCATCGCCGAGGTCCTTGACCTTGCCTTCGAGGCGGCGGCCATCGGTCGTGTGGACGGTGTCGGCGGCGGCGAGGCCGGCGATGAGGGACAGGAGCAGTGCGTTGAGGGTGAGTTTCATGAGGGTCTCCGTTGCAACTGGCAGGCCGAAGGGTCGAATATAGCAAGTGCTTGTGCCGGCGAGGGTTACGAAATTAGCCTGAAGCGGCGCGTGTCAAGGTCCGGAACAGGGATGTCAAGAGGCGTTCCTTTCCGGGGTGCATGGCCGGTATTGCAGGGCCGCTCGGGGGGAGGCTCGAATTGCGCCTCGGGCGCAGACCTCGCCTCCTGGGAAACCACTGCAGGACCGGCCATGCACCCGCCTTTCCGGCTCACGGCGGACCTGGGGTTGGAGGGGGGTCGGTTCGACTCGCCCTTCGGGCTCGCTCACCGTGGACGGTTCGACTCAGCGTGGACGGTTCGACTTGCACTCCGGGCTCGCTCAGCGTGGACGGTTCGACTCGCGCTCCGGGCTCGCTCACCGTGGACGGTTCGACTCGCACTCCGGGCTCGCTCACGGTGGGAAGAAACTTTCCCGACTCAGCGCAAAAGCTCCACCGCATACCGATACTCCTTCTCCAGTGACTCCACGAGCGTCCTGCCGCAGAGCTGTTCCCGCTCCACCTCCGGAATCACGTCCCAGGTGTAAGTCTCGATCTCGAAGTCCCGGCAGAGGTCCCGCTTCAGGATCGCCCCCACGCACGCTTCAAGATAGGGCCGCGTCGTGCTCAACCCGCCGAAATGCTGGAGGAAGATCGGAACATGGAAATGAGTGCGCGCGAGGTCCTCGGGCCAGGAGGCGCACGCATCGAGGTCGTCCGCCCGCCGGCCGGTGACGGCCGCAACCTGGTGGAAGTAGCGCGGCTCGTGCAGTGCGGCCAGCGCCGCAGGAGGGCCTTCGAGCGCGCAGGACAGCTGGACCTTTCCGATCACGATCCCCGACCGCTCGATCCGGTCGATCGACGCCACGGGATCTTCCCAGAGCACGGCCTGATGGCAGGTGTCGTAGCAGAGCCCGAGGTGCTCATGGAGGATGTCGGTGGCCTGGCCGGCGTTGTAGCGCGCGGTCCCGTGGAGCGCGCGTTCGCCCCCGGGATAGACATGGTTGCGGAAGAACTCGACGGTGTCGGCCGCGGTCTCGCATGTCGTGAGCGGCTCGGGCTCAAGGCAGATCCGGACGCTGACGCCGGTCTCCTCGCGGAGCGTGTGGAGGACCCCCGCGGTCTGCCCGAGGTTCCGCGCCATCTCGTCGCGCGCGGCGCGGTCGTCGCCGTCGGCGCGCCGCCCCCCCGCGACCGTCGAGAGCGTCACGGAACCCTTCCCGGCGAGGCGCGCCAGCGCGTGGGCCGCGGCGATCGTATAGGCGACGCGTTCGCGGGTCCGCCACGACGGCCGGTAGACCGCCTCCTTCACGCGCCCGTCGTTGAAATTTCCGAAGGGGAAGACGTTGGCGGTGAACGCGAACAGCCCGTGGCGATCGAGGAGGGCGCAGAGCCGGTCGAGCGCGGCGGGGTTCGCCGCCAGTTCGTCCGCCGCTGCGGCGGAGAGGCGCAGCCCGACGCCGGTGGGCTTTCCCGGGAAGAGCCTGCGGCGGATGTCCGCAGGACCTGCGGGAATCGCGGCCTCGAGGTCCGCGAGCGTTTCGCACGGGTGGACGTTCATGGAGTAGGCCAGGCGGAGCGTCCTGCCGTCCCGGGTCAGCTCGCTCATGGGGGCAGTCTACCGTCCCGGCGGCGGCCCCGATGTCCTTTCGGCCCGCGAAATTTCCCGGCCGTTTTCCTTTCCTCGCCCTCCGCGCGACGTACCATTCCCGCATGACCAAACACTCCTCCACGATCTGGTCCAACGGAAAGCTGATTCCGTGGGACGACGCGAAGACCCACGTGCTGGCGCACGCGGTGCAGTACGGGACGGGCGTCTTCGAGGGGATCCGCGCGTATGCGACGAACCGGGGCCCCGCGATCTTCCGGCTGCAGGACCACATCGACCGGCTGTTCCAGTCGGCGAAGATCTACAGCATCGACATCCCCTGGAAGCCGAAGGAGATCGTGGACGCGTGCATCGCGTCGATCGCCGCCAGCGGCCTCACGCATGCCTACCTCCGCCCGGTCTGTTTCTGGGGGTACGGGAAATTCGGCCTGCACGCCGTGGGGAATCCGACGGAGTGCCACATCGCCTGCTGGGAGTGGGAGAAGTACCTCGGCGAGGGCGGGAAGGAGAACGGGATCCGGGCGACGCTCGGCGCGTGGCGGAAGTTCGCTCCGGACTCGATCCCCCCGGCCGCGAAGGCCTGCGGGCAGTATCTCTCCTCGATCCTGAACGGGAACGACGCGCGCCGGCGCGGCTACGACGAGGCGATCCTGCTCGATCACCGCGGGCTCGTCGCCGAGGGGTGTGGCGAGAACATCTTCCTGGTCCAGAACGGCGTCCTGATCACCAACGACCTCTCCAGCTCGATCCTCCCCGGGATCACCCGCGCCTCGGTCCTCGAGATCGCCCGGGACTTCGGCATCCCGGTCCAGATCAAGGACCTCGCACCCAGCGAGCTCTTCACGGCCGATGAGGTCTTCTTCACCGGCACGGCCGCGGAGGTCACTCCGGTGCGCGAGATCAACGACCGCCCGGTCGGGAGCGGGGGACGAGGCCCCGTCACCGCGAAGCTCCAGGCCGCCTACATGGACGCGGCGGCGGGAAGGATCCCGAAATACGCCCGCTGGTTGACGCACTGCGTCAAGGCCCCCGACCCGAAGGCGACCGGCCGGAAGGCGGCGGCGAAGGCCTGAGCGTGACTCCCGCGGCTGCACATCCTCCGTCCCCCCCGCCGATCCCGTCTCCGCACCCGCCCGGGCGCGGCACCCCGCTTCCCGCCCTCACCCCGGATCCCCCCAGGACATGCTCCTCCCCGTCCCGCTGATTCTCCAGGGGCCGAACTGCGGCTGCGGCCTCGCCTCCGTCGCGATGGCGCTGAATCACGCGGGGGTCGAGGTCACGCTGGAAGCGCTGGAGACGCACCCGCTGATTCTCCCCCGGATGCTCGCGTCGTGGGGAATCGGTCCCGGGCGTCTCGGGCGCGTGGCCCTTGCGCACGGCGCGCGGGCGACGCTGGTGGACAGTTCCCGGCGCGACGTCGGGGAGCGGTTCCTGCGGTCCGGCGGGCGCTGGATCGAGCGCGAGCCGAACCGGCGGGACATCGACCGGTGCCTCGCCG
>JABWAY010000421.1 GCA_013360825.1 Candidatus Brocadiia bacterium
GATCGACGGCAAGAAGACGAAGCGGCTCCGCACGATGGGGGCCGGCTCGGTCGTCGGCGAGTCGGGGCTCTACATGGACGCGACCCGCTCGGCGACCGTTTCGCCGCGCGCCGGGGATCCTGCGGGCGTGACCAAACTGAGGGAAGGACTGGCGCTGTTCGTCTCGGGGGCGTTCGAAGAGGCGGCGGGCGCGCTTGCGGAGGCCGCCTCCCTGCTCCCGCTCGACACGGTCGCGCCGCGGTTTCTGGCCAGGTGCCAGGCGCGACTCGCCGAGGCGTCGGAGGCGAAGGCGGAGATCCTGAAGCTGGACGCCCGGGACGAGGAGAAGACGGCCCTGGCGGCCCCGGTCTCTCCGCCGGGAACCCAGGATCGGCTGCAGCCGAGCGACGGAGCGCTCCCGGTCATCACCCCGGAGGATCTCGGCAGCCTGGACGTGGAGAGACAGGCCCGCGTGCCGGCGGTGCGTCCGCCGGCGTCCGCTCCCCCGCCGCAGCCGCCCCCCCAGTCCCCCGCCGTCGCGACGGGAACCCTCCCGTTCATCGGCCGGGCGAACACCCTTCAGGCGATGGACCGGGCCCTCGATGACATGCCGCGGGGTCGGGGCGGTTTTCTCCTGGTCCGGGGGCGCCCCGGAGTCGGGAAGACCCGGTTGCTGGAGGAATTCGTCCGCAGACATTCGTACCGGAACGCCGTCTTCCTCCGCGCGACATGCTCGGGCGACCTCGGCGATTACTTCGGGCCGTGGAAGGACCTCGCCTGGGACGCCCTGAAGTCGGTCGAGGACGCCGGGATGCAGGCGTTCGTCCGGCTGTCGATGCGGTTCGCCCCCGAATTCGGCCGCTTCGGAGAGCGGTTCCGCCGGCTCGCCCAGTCCCACGGCCGGAATTTCGACACGACCGCCGGCGACGAGCGGGTCCGCTCGCTGCTCGTCGACCTGTTCGCCGCCGTCCTGGAGCACCGGTCGCTGGTCGTCGTCCTTGATGCGCTGGAATCCGCGGACAGCGAGACGCTCGCCGTCCTCGAACTTCTCGCGGCCCTCGCGAAAGACCGCCCGCTGATTCTCCTCGGCGCCGCGAGCCAGTCCCGCGCGGCCGACACCAATCCCTGGGTGCGTTCGTACGGCTCGCTCCGCGCACGGAAGCTGGCGCAGGAGTTCCTCCTCCCGCGGCTCCCGGAGGACGAAGTGCGGAAACTCCTCGGCCCCCTGTTCGGCCGGGAACTGGGCCGCTCCCCGGATCTCGAGATCCTCCGGGCCGACGCCCGGATCGCGGGCGAGGTCTCGCGCGCCTCCGAGGGGAACATCCACCAGCTGGAGAAGATCTGCCGCCACCTCGCGAGCACAGGGCTGGTCGCGGAAGACGGGGGGCTGTGGAAACTGACGAAACGCGGGCCGCTGACGGAGGACGATCTCGTCTCGGGGCTCTCGGACGCACTGTTCGCCCGGTACCGGGCCCTGAACTCGCGGCAGTCCGCGGTCCTCCGCTGGCTCAGCCTCAGCGAGGACGGCGTGCCGTTCGACGCGCTGGCCGAAGTCACGGGCCTCGGCCAGGCCGAGCTGTTCCACGCGGTGCACGAGCTTGCCGCCCAGAAACTCTGCATCGAGACCGACGAGCGCGGCCGCAAGATCCCCTCCATCCCCTCGCCGCTCCTCCGCCAGAAGATCGCCGCGGAAATCCCGCCGCCCGAACGTCCCGGTCTCCACGACCGGATCGCGGCCGCGCTGGAGCGCTGCGGCGCCTAACGCTTCGAACGGCCGTCACTCCCCCAGACGGCGCGGCGGTACCGGGCGACATGTTCCTCGCCGTACGCCAGAACCTTCTCGACGTCCCCCTCGGTGAGATCGTGGAACGGCGCGAACTGGAACGGATGCCGGCGCGCCATCTCGCGGAACTCGGCGATATGGGGCCACTCCACGGCCAGCCGCGGCACCAGGCGCAACACGGCGCCGAGCAGATCGGCGGGGGCGACCGCCTCGCCGAACGAGTAGGTGAGGTACCGCTGCTCAACCAGCTTCCAGAAGGTCTCGGTGTCGGGGCGGACGGCGATGGCGTCGTATTCCAGGGCCGTGCAGAGGAGGCCCCAGAGCACGTGGTCCTGGCGCCCGGCCTTGTTGCGGGTCGGTGACTCGGGGGCGTCGTGCCAGTGGCGCAGGTATCCGGCGTCCATGGCATATCCGGTCGCGAACCCGGAGCGCCACATCCGCAGGTTGAGCTCGGTCCACTCGCCCCAGAAGGTCCGGCGCGGATTGAAGCCGCCGACGTCCTGGAAGAGCCGGCGATAACCGGCGATCAGCATGCCCTGCACGGTCATGAAGCGGATGCCGTGCGCGTTGACGTGCGGGGTCGCGCGGCGGGGCTTGAAGAGCCTGTTGGTGTCTTCCACGAGCGACGGCACGCCGAGAATCCCCATCGGCACCTCGCGGAAGCGGGCCTCGAGGACATCCAGGAGGTCGCCGTGGAGCGTGAGGTCGTCGTCGATGAAGCAGACCAGCGGGGTCTTGCAGAGGGCCAGCTGCTGCATGCGCCCGCCGATGATGCTGGGGTGGCGCGTGTTGAAGTGCACGCTCAGCGGGAGCCCCTTCCCCAGTTTGCGCAGCCGCCGCTCGACGGCCCAGGGCTCCTCGTCAGTGTCCCAGTTGTAGACCAGGCACAGCTCCCAGCGCGAGCGGCGGAGCCGGAGCGCGCGGAGGGACTCGAGCAGCGGGACGAGGTACGCTTCCCGCTGCGGGATCGTGAGGACGGAGATCGTCCAGAGGGGCGTTCGCCTGCGGAGCATCATCGGCCTCCGGCGGTGGACGGGTAGCGCGGCGGCATCACGCGAGCGCGAGCCGCCGCATCAGCGCGCGCCAGGCGCGCGAGCCTGACGAGGGCAGGGGATCGACGCCGGCGATCGCGAGGA
>JABWAY010000062.1 GCA_013360825.1 Candidatus Brocadiia bacterium
CCCGACGCCATCCTCGCCAGCGCGGCCGCCACCCTCGAACGCGCCGCCCTCCCCGGCCTCCGCCGCGTCCTCAACGCCACCGGGATCATCCTCCACACCGGCCTCGGCCGCGCCGCCCTCCCCCCGGCGGCGCTGGAAGCGATCGCGCGCGAGAACCAGGGGTACAACCTCCTCGAGGTCGACATCGAGACGTCCGAACGCGCCCACCGCGAACGCCACTGCGCCAAACTCCTCGAGCGCCTCACCGGCGCCCCCGCCGCAACCGTCGTCAACAACAACGCCGCCGCCACCCTCCTCGCCCTCGCCGCCCTCGCCGCCGGCCGCCAGGTCCTCGTCTCCCGCGGCCAGCTCGTCGAAATCGGCGGCGCCTTCCGCGTCCCCGACGTCATGGCCCAGTCCGGCTGCCGCATGGTCGAGGTCGGCACCACCAATAAAACCCGCCTCGCCGACTACGAACGCGCCCTCACCCCAGACACCGCCCTCATCCTCCGCGTCCACCGCTCCAACTTCGCCATGGTCGGCTTCCACGAAGAACCCTCCCTCGAGGAACTCGTCGACCTCGGCCGCCGCCACGCCGTCCCCGTCATGGACGACATCGGCTCCGGCGCCCTCCTCGACGTCGCCCGCTACGGCATCGCCCCCGAACCCCTCGCCACCGCCTCCCTCGCCCAGGGCGCCGATATCGCCTGCTTCTCCGGCGATAAACTCCTCGGCGGCCCCCAGGCCGGCCTCCTCGTCGGCAAACCCGACCCCGTCGCCGCCTGCCGCCGCCACCCCCTCTTCCGCGCCCTCCGCCCCGATAAACTCCAGCTCGTCGCCCTCGAAGCCACCCTCCGCCTCTACCTCAATCCCGATACGGTGGAGGAAGCGATCCCGACGCTCCGCATGATGAAGGTCGGCGTGGAAGCGCTCGCGAAACGCGCACAGGCGATCGTGAAGGCGCTCAAGACCGCGAAAATCGACGCCGAGGTCTGCGAAGAAGAATCGCAGATCGGCGGCGGCTCCACCCCCGGCCAGAACCTCCCCACCCGCTGCGTCGCCGTCGCCCCAGGGAAAATCGGCGCCGACCCCCTCGTCCGCCGCCTCCGCACCGGCGAACCCCCCGTCTTCGCCCGCGTGAAAAAAGACCGCGTGCTCTTCGACATGCGCACCCTCCAGCCGGGCGAGGACGACCTCCTCGTCACCGCCGTCCGCGCGGCTTTCCGCGCGGGGTAGCGCGCCGCGGGGGCTTCGGCGCCAGCTCGCGCGCCAGATCCGCCATCATCTCCTGCGCATCGAGAATCTCGTCGAGCGTCAGCGTCGCCCACCGCTCGAGCTGCCGCTTCCGCGCGCCCTCCCAGGTCGTCGCACTCCAGTCGATGGCAGGGCGGGGCTTACGAGCCACGGGACACCCGTTTCAACTCTTCCAGGTCGGCCAGCCCCCCCACGACGGGGAACTTCACCCCTTCGCGATTGAGCGACCGGAACACCGCGCGCACTCTGCTCTTCTTCACGGGTCTCCGCACTCGGCTTGCCAAATTCACCGGGAACGTCGCCGGCGGGCGGAATTCTAACACGGCGGAGCCCCTCCCCCGATTCCCGGAACTTCTCCCCGCCCGCCGCGTCGAACACCCATGAAAACACGCGCGCTTCCGTTCCTCCTCGCCTGCTCGCTCTTCGCCGCCGCGGACAACCCCTGGTACCCCGCCGCGGACGGCGCCCGCTGGTCGTACGACTACACACGCGTCGAGTCCACCCCCGAGGGCGAAACCCGCGTCACCGGCACCGTCTCCGTCGTCTGCCGGCCCCACACCGACAAGGAAGGCCCGGGCTGGAGCTACACGTTCACCGTCCAGGTCCCCGACGCCGAGGATCGCACGTCCGCCCTCATCGTCTCCCCCGTCGGGACCGTCGTGAGCTGCCGCCGCGCCGCCGCCCCTTCCTGGTTCCCCTCCCCTGACTTCACCCACGCCGACGACCCCTCCCCCGACCACGCCGTCCGCCGCGGCCCCGCCCGCGCCGAGTCCGTCACAACCCCCGCCGGGACCTTCGACACCCTCTACTTCCACGCCGCCGACGGAAAGGGCGGCTGGTCCCACCGCACCGAAACCTGGTTCGCAAGAGACACCGGCGCCGTCCGGATCGTCCTCACCGAAACCGACACCCGCGCCGGGCGCATCGTCGTGGAGACGCTGGCCCTCGTGAAATACGAGGCCGCGGCCGAACCCAGGTAGCCCGCGCCCGCCCCCTCCACTCTGTACCCACCCGCGCCCCGTTTGACTAGAATGCCCCCCACACACCCCGGACCGGCAGGCGCGTGCCCCCCACGCCCCTCCCCGTCCGGGGAGCGGATAGGGTCCTGGTGGCCCTCCCGGACTTCAAATCCGGAGCGTCCTCCACAAGGGGATGGGTCGGTTCGATTCCGATGCGCTCCCGTAGCAGGGGTTACCAAGGTAAGTTGTTCCGGCGACCGCGACTTGCGCGCGTTCGCCGTCTGCGGCCTAGCGCGTCCAGACTGCGGCGGAGAGGGACGGAACGGGACGCAGGACGACGGAAAAAAGGTGCTCAATGTGGGTGCTCAGGGTCCTTCCCCTCAGGTCCTCGGGCCGCCTGCGGTCGTACCACCTCGGCCCTGACCCCGCTAAAACTGTCGGTGACCGCGAATCTACGCCCCGTCCGACCGCCTTGAAGTGCTCCCTGCCACAGTCCACTCTTGCCTTCTCCGTGGGGAGCAAGCCGTCCGCGAATAGGGCCGTGCCTTTGGTCACAACCAGGAAGAACTGCCGCTCCTGGCCATACTGTGGAGCAAGCCGCACCGTTCTGCTACCCCTGTCGCATGCCAAACCCGTAAAATCCGACGGGGTCGCTGGCGTTCCACTTCTGATGCCGCGTGAGGGAGTCATGGGTTTCCTGGATGATTCCGAGAGTCTGCCGCTTGAACTCCCGGCCGAGCTTGGGTTGCAGCCGCAGGGTGTGTTCCTGGGGCAGGGGGCAGGGGCCCTCGAGGTCGCGGCGACGACGAGCGCCGGGCGGCCTACGCAGCAGGCGCTGCGCGGGGCGTGGAAGGCGAGAAGCGGGCGCCGCGCCGTGCCGCTCCTGGTGGTGGCGCTGCACGGGAATCGAGCGTCCGTTTGCGGGCCTTCCGGAGAAGAACCGCCTTGTTTCCACGATCTGGACCCGGGGCTGGTGGAGCGGATCTGCCGAACGGCTCTGGAAGAGCCTGATCGGCATGCGGCGGCGAAGTTCCTCTCAAAGGCGCTCCCCAACATCGAGGAGTCGCCTATCCCGGGCGTCCGGAATGAAGGGCTGTTCGCGACGCACCTGCTGGCGAATGACGTACCCCGACGGGGAGATTGGGCTGAGGCGCACAAGCGGTCTGCGCCCCTCTTGGCCAAGCGCGGACGCGAGCTGATCGCGGGTCTTGGCTACCGCATCGAGAGCACAAACCAGCCATGGTCAGTTCTTCGGACGGGTGAAGCGGAGATTGCGGTGGCGATCTTCCTGCGGCGAGGCGAGTCGCCAGACGCGTCGTCGCCGCAGTTCAACGGGATGACCCCGGTCCAGTACGCGCTCGCAAAGGCGGACGAACGCGAACTGGAGTACGTGCTGGTGGAGCAGGACGGCGCGTTGCGGATCTACACGACGTCAAGCGGGAAGGGGGTCGGCCGGCGCGGCCGGACGGAGACCTTTGTCGAAGTCCACCTGAGCGTGCTGCCGGCGGAACGCGCGGCATTCCTGTGGCTGCTGTTCTCCGGTGATGCGCTGCGCTCCGGGGGAACGTTCGAGCAGATTCTCGACGACTCGGGGCGGTATGCAACCGGGCTCGGTGAACGTCTTCGCGACCGTGTCTATGAGGAGGTCGTCCCGCGTCTTGCGGTGTCCATCGCCCAAGCCCGCAAACTGAAGAAGCCGACCTCGGAGGATCTCGCCCTCACATACGAGATGGCGCTGGTCGTGCTCTTCCGCCTCCTGTTCATCGCCTACGCCGAGGACAAGGATCTCCTTCCGTTCCGGGCGAACGCGTTCTACCGGGATCATGCGCTCAAGACGAAAGCTCGCCGGCTGGCCGACCTCCGTGCCGCGGGGAAGGAAACGTACGACACCTCGACGACGCTCTGGGACGAGGCCTCGCACCTGTGCCGAGCTGTCAGTGCCGGGAAGTCTGCCTGGGGGGTGCCCGCCTACAACGGGCGCTTGTTCTCAGAAGAGCCGGCCGTGTCCGCCGCAGGCGCCGAACTTTCCAAGCTCTCTCTGCGCGATGACGAATTCGGGCCGGTCGTCGCCGCGCTGCTCGTGGACCAGGCACCCGAGGGCCCCGGCCCCGTCGATTTTCGCAGCCTCGGAGTCCGCGAGTTCGGCACGATCTACGAAGGCCTGCTGGAAAGCGAGCTGTCGATCGCCGACGAAGACCTCATCTGGGACAAGGAAGGGATCTACAAACCGGCGGGCAAGCAGGAACCCGGGGTCCGAAAGGGCCAGGTTTACCTCCACAACCGAAGCGGCGCTCGCAAGTCCTCCGGCACCTACTTCACGAAGATGTTCGCCGTCGATCACCTGCTCGCGCGCGCCCTCGAACCTGCGCTGACCGAACACTTGCAGCGCGTCGAGAAACTCGCCCGGCTAGACGAGCGCAAGGCCTCAGAGACGTTTTTCGATTTCCGCGTCGCGGACATCGCCATGGGATCGGGCCACTTCCTCGTTGCAGCTGTGGACGTGATTGAAAAGCGAATGAGCACGTTCCTCGCGAAACATCCGCTCGCGGGCGTCCAGGAGGAGCTGGCGATGCTCCGCGAGGCAACCTCAAAGAGGCTTCGGGAGTCCGGCGTGTCGGACAGCGAGAGGGACGTCGACAACGTCCAGCTCCTGCGAAGGTGCATCGCTCGGCGCTGCATCTACGGCGTGGACATCAACCCGATCTCCGTGCAGCTGGCGCAGCTGTCCCTCTGGATTCACACATTCGTACCAGGTCTGCCCTTGTCGTTCCTGGACCGTACGCTGGTGGTTGGAAATTCGCTCGTCGGCATCGCGTCGATTCAGGAGATTGCGGAGGCGTTCGGCGAAAAGGACCTGTTCCTATTCCGGAATCAGATTTGGGGCCTGCTGGAACCTGCACGCGAACACCTGAACCGCCTGCGCAGGATCTCCGACCTCGACGCGAAGCAAGTCCAGCAGGCTATTTACGAGACGATGGCCTTGAGAGCCAAACTCGACCAGGCGCGGGAGATGTTCGATATCCTGACACTGGCTCGAATCCCGGATTTCGGCTACTCCCCTGACTACAACGACTTTGCTGCGGGAGCGCTCGAAACGCTCGGCTCGAAGCGCAAGGCGAAGGTCGCTGGACTCGTCGGGCGGGCGAGTGATTACCTGACGGCAAGGCCGTTCCATTTTCCGCATGCCTTTCCTGAGGTTTTTCTGCGCGAAGGGCGGGAGGGGTTCGATGTCATCCTCGGCAATCCGCCCTGGGAAGAGGCCACGCTGGAGGAAGACGACTTCTGGAGCCGGTACATCCCTGGCTTCCAAGGGCTGGAGCAGCACGAACAGGAGGCCCTGAAGAAGAAGTGGCGACGTGAGCGCCCGGACCTGGTGGCACAGATGGAGAAGGAAGTCTCTGAAGCCGACGCGATGCGCGAGTCACTTGTGCACGGGCCTTTCCCCGGAATGGGCACCGGCGACCCGGATCTCTACAAGGCGTTCTGCTGGCGGTTTTGGCAGCTACTGAGTCGTGACGGGGGCCGAATCGGGGTCGTCCTTCCCCGGTCCGCGTTCGCGGCGAAGGGCTCCACCGACTTCCGGAAGGAGTTGTTCGCAAAGGCGAATCTCGACCTGACATTCCTGTTGAACACTGGCGGCTGGGTCTTTGACGAAGCCGAGCCTCGCTACACGATCGCGCTGTCCGTTATCAGCACCAGTTCGAAGGCGGGCGAAGGCGAAGTTGCACTGCTGGGCCCCTTTTCCTCGATGTCGCGATTCCTTGAGGGACGAACCAAGAGTCCGGCGGTGTTCCGCTCGTCGGAAATCGAGACCTGGAACGACTCCGCCTCGCTGCCGCTGCTGCCCAGCGAGGAGTCGGTCGCCGTTTTCGCGCAGTTGCGCAGGGCGCCGCGCCTCGACGTGAACCGGCCCGGTGAGTGGCGCGCTCGCCCCTTTGCGGAGCTGCACGCGACGAACGACAAGAAGCCGTTCATGGAACTTGTCGAGAAGCGGCCGGCCGGATTCTGGCCCGTCTTCAAGGGGGAGTCGTTCGACATCTGGGAGCCCGACACGGGGAGGTACTACGCCTGGGCCGACCCCATGAAGGTCGTCCCCGAGCTGGACCGCCGCCGGCATTCGGGGCGGACACGGCAGAGTTCGCCGTTCTCCGAATTCGCTAAGGACGCCAAGTGGTTCGCGTCGCCGTCCACGCTGCCCTGCAATGCGCCGCGGGTGGCTTTCCGCGATGTCACGAACCGCACGAACACCCGTACCGTCATCGCCGCATTAGTCCCAGGGAAGATCTTCATCGGGAATCAGGCACCCTACTTTCTCTGGCCGCGCGGTGACGAGGCCGACCAAGCCTACCTGCTTGGCATCATGAGTTCCATTCCCCTCGATTGGTATGCGAGGCGCTTCGTGGAGACCCACGTCAACTACCACATTTGCAACGCCTTCCCGATTCCCCGTCCGGATTACAGGAACCCGCTGCGAGCTCGGGTCATCGAACTCACCGGGCGACTCGCCGCCGCGGACGACCGATTTGAATCCTGGGCAAAGGCCGTCGGCGTCCGTTGCGGTGCGATGAAGCCCGCCGCAAAGGCGGACCATGTTGCGGAGCTGGACGCCGTCGTTGCCCACCTCTACGGCCTGAGCGAAACTCACTTGAAACACGCCTTTGAGACATTCCACGAGGGTTGGGATTTCTCCGAACGACTGGCCGCAGTCCTGGAGCACTATCGCGCGTGGAGAGGAAGGAATGACGCCTGAGAAACTGCATGAGCTGATCGCAGGCGGAGAATCCCTCCACGTTGAGTTCAAGGGGGAGTCGAAGCGCCCGCTGAACGACACCGATCTGGTCGAGGCCGTCGTCTGCCTTGCCAATCGGCCGGCCGACGGAGCCGGCTGGCTGCTCGTCGGCGTCGAGGACGACGGTCACGTCACGGGGGCGAAGCACCGACACGCGGACCGAACGGACCCGTTGCGGGTTCAGGCCCTGATCTCGAACCGGACCCGCCCCTCCCTCACCGTACGTGTCGAACTCCTCCCACACAAAGCAGGATCCGTCCTCGTCGTCGAGGTACCTCCCGTGCGCTCGCCGATCGGCACCAGTGACGGCAAGTACGTCCGTCGGGCCATCGGCGCGGACGGCGCGCCGGAGTGCCTTCCCTTCCATTTCCACGAAATGCAGGGAACCCAGGCGGACCGCGGCCTCCTGGACTACTCGGCGCTCGTCGTGCCCGACGCCCGATGGGAGGATCTCGACCCCCTGGAGTTCGAGCGTTTCCGTCGTTTGATCCGCGAGAACCGGACCCGCGGTGATGAAGGGCTTGGGACACTGTCGGACAAGGAGATCGCCAAGGCTCTGGGCGCCGTCGAGGCGAATCATGAGGTCCGGGCGGTCCGTGTCCTGGGCCTGCTCCTTTTCGGAAAGGAGGATGCGCTCCGTTCGCTAATCCCCGGTCACGAAGTCGCGTTCCAGGTTCTGCAGGGGACGCGCGTGGACGTAAACGAGTTCTTCCACAGCCCACTGCTGCGAGTCTTCGAGGAGATCCTGACCAGATTCCGCGCCAGGAACAGTGAACAGGAGCTCGTCGAGGGGCTGATTCGCATCGGCATTCCGGACTATCCCGAACGCGCGTTTCGGGAGGCGCTTGCCAACGCCCTGGTTCACCGGGACTACACCCGGTTGGGGGCGACGCACGTGCAGTGGCACGCCGACCGGATCGAAATCTCCAGTCCCGGAGGTTTCCCCGAGGGAGTGCGTCTCAACAACCTGCTCGTGACGCCTCCCCGCCCACGAAACCCCCGTCTTGCGGACGCGCTCAAGCGCGCGGGAATCGTCGAACGCACGGCCCGCGGCATAGACACTATCTTCGAAGAACAACTGCGAAACGGCCGTCCCGCGCCGAGCTACGACCGGAGCACCGACGCGTCGGTCGTCCTCCAACTTCCCGGGGGACCGGCGGCGACGGGCTTCGTCAGGCTTGTGGACGCGGAGGCGCGCGCCGATCGCCCCCTCGGCCTGGACGAGCTTCTCGTCCTCCACGCGCTGCGAGCGGAGCGGTCCATCCCGGTCGCGCGAGCAGCGGAGCTGATCCAGAAGCCTCTGCCCGAGGCCAAGTCCGTGCTGGAGCGCCTCGTCGAGGCCGGCCATGTCGAAGGCCGCGGTGGCTCGAGCGCCCGGACCTTTCACCTGTCCGGTCGCATGTACGCTCGGCTTGGCGACACCGCCGCCTACGTTCGGCAGAGGGGCTTCGAGCCCTACCAGCAGGAGGAGATGGTGCTCGCCTTCGTCCGGAAGAAGGGCCAGATCACGCGGCGCGAGGCCGCTCAGCTCTGCCGGATCGTTTCGCCCCAGGCGCGCTACCTCCTGTCGAAGCTGAAGGCCGACGGGAAACTCGTACAGCAAGGCGTCAAGCGGACCGCGTTCTATGTCCTTCCGTCCAAAGCTTTGGATGTGTCCAAACGGACTTTGGATACATCCAAATCTGCCGCCAAACAATCCAAACGGAGCCGCAGCCCCTGACATGAGTCTCACATCGAACGACAAGCCGGAGTTCATCGACAACCGGAGCGACAATACACTCGCTTCCGCGCTGAACGCCCACATGGACTGGCTCGCACGGACTTACGCGAAACCCGTCTCCCTGTCCGTCGCTTCGGGCTACTTCAATCCGGAAGGCTTCGCCCTGCTGGCTTCTCGCCTCCGGAATCTCAGCCAGGTCAGACTGCTGCTCGGCGCGGAGCCGATTCCGCCGCCTGCGAAACCTGTCCGCGCCCCCGGAGATCCCCGGGGGGCACGGTTCGAAGCCAAACTCGTCCGCGAGGCGATTACCCTCAACGCCGTAGGTCTCGTACGCGACCGGGACCGGATTCCGTTCTCCCTCGAATCCGATCGATCCATCCGGTCGCTCTTGGAGCTTCTCGACTCGGGTCTCGTCGAGGTGCGCCGCTACGAGAAGGCGTTTCTTCACGGGAAAGCCTACGTCTTTGCCGGCAACGAGGGCGCGGTCGTCGGAAGCAGCAATTTCACGGCTGCCGGACTCACGTCAAATCTGGAACTGAATCTCGGACGATACGACCCCGAACCCGTGCGGCGAGTCCAGACGTGGTTCGAAGACCTCTGGGCCGAGGCGGTGCCTTTCGATCTCGCGGGGCTGTACCGCGAGCGCTTCGGGGAACGCGACCCGTACCTGATCTACCTGCGCGTGCTCTGGGAGCTATACAAGGACGAACTGGACGAAGAGCAGCGTCGGGTCGGGCTGACGCTGACGACGTTCCAGAAGGACGGCCTCTGGCGCGCACGCCGAATCCTCTCGGAATTCAACGGCGTTCTGATCGCCGATGGCGTCGGCCTCGGCAAGACGTACATCGCGGGTGAGCTGATCCGAGAGGCGTTGCAGGAACGCCGCCAGCGCGTCCTCCTCGTCACGCCCGCAGCTCTGCGAGATGGGATGTGGCGGCAGTTCAAGCTCGACTGGCAGCTCCCGTCCTTCGAAACGATCTCCTACGAGCAGTTGATGGATGAGGCGCAGGTCGGCGGCAAGACGGCGACGCTCGCCTTCAAACCGAACGAGTACGCCATGGTCGTCATCGATGAGTCGCACGCCTTTCGCAACCCGGATGCTCTCCGAGCGCAGCGCCTGCGCGCACTCCTGCTCGGAGATCCACCGAAGCAGGTCGTGCTTCTCACCGCAACGCCCGTGAACAACTCCCTATGGGACTTGTACTACCTGCTCACGACGTTCGTGGCCCACGACGGCGTTTTCGCGGAGCGCGGCGTCCGCTCCCTCAAGGACAAGTTCAAGGAGGCCGCCGACCAGGACCCGGACGATCTTCGCCCCGACACCCTCTTCGACATCCTCGACCTGGTGACGGTCCGGCGCACGCGGCACTTCGTGAAGAAATACTACTCGAACGAAATGATCACCGGCCCGCGGGGCGAGCGCCAACCCGTGCGCTTTCCCGACCCACACGTCGAGCGAATCGGCTACGACCTCGATGCTGTCCTGCCCGGGTTCTTCGACGACATTCGCGAGGCGCTGGTCGGCGACGAGGACGAGCATTCCGAGCCGCTTCTCAAGATGGCCCGCTACTTCCCGAGCGCCTACCGGCGGAAAGGCAAGCCGGAGGGGTCACAACTCGCCCTGGTCGGCCTGATCCGGACGGGACTCCTCAAGCGATTCGAGTCGTCCGTTCACGCCATCGCCACCACGGCGACCCGGATGGTGGGAACGCACGATGCCTTCCTTAGAGCCCTGGACCAGGGCTGGGTGCCCACGGCCATGGACGGCGAGGAATGGGCCAACGTGGAGGACGACGAGGACTTCGAGCGGCTCTTGCAGGAATCGTCGTACAAGGAGCCCGCATCGGCTTACGACCTCAAGCGGCTCCGCGCCGACGTCGAATCAGACCGGGCGATCCTGGCCGGGCTCGCGCGTCGCGCCACTTCCGTCAAGGCCGAGAAGGACCCCAAGCTTGAGGCGCTGGTCAAGGCGCTCCTGGGCACTCTCAATGCTGCGGAAGACCAAGGGGTGCTCGAGGCGGAGAAGGCGCGCAATCGGAAGGTGATCGTGTTTTCCTACTTCGCCGACACGGTCGAGTGGATTCACAACCATCTGGTCCACGTGCTCGCTTCCGACATCCGCCTCGCGCCGTATCGAAACCGGCTTGTTTCCGTAGCCGGCCAGGAAAGCCTGCACGGTGTCGGGCGCGAAAAGGCCGTCTGGGGCTTCGCGCCGGAGAGCACCCAGGCGCCCCCGGCCCACGCTCAGGACCGCTTCGACATTCTGCTCACGACCGACGTGCTCGCGGAAGGCGTCAACCTTCAACAGGCCCGCAACATCATCAATTACGACCTGCCATGGAACCCCATGCGCCTGGTCCAGCGCCACGGCCGCATCGACCGCATCGGCAGCCCGCACAAGGACGTCTACGTGAAGTGCTTCTTCCCGGATCGCCGCCTCGATATCCTCCTCGACCTCGAGGCCCGAATCCGGCGCAAGCTCGCGCAGGCGGCAGCCTCGATCGGGCTCGAAAGCGAGGTCATTCCCGGCGCGAAGACGTCCGATGTCGTTTTTGCCGAAACCCGCAAGGAGATCGCCGCGATCGAGAAAGGCGATGCCGACCTGCTGGAACGAGGCGGCGAGGACACCTCCGCTCACTCCGGCGAGGAGTACCGGCAGGAACTTCGGCAGGCGCTCCTCACCCGCAAGGAGCAGATAGCCAACCTCCCCTGGGCCGCCGGTTCCGGGCTTGCGCAGGGACCGGAGCGCGGGCACTTCTTCCTGGCCAAGGTCGGCGAGCAGTCCTTCCTTCGCTTCGTCCCGTTTTCCGGCGGCCCGATCGAACGCAATACGCTCAAGTGCCTCAAGCGGATCACCTGCGCGCCGGACACTCTCAGGCACTTGCCCGAGAACCTCGCCGCCGCGACGTACGACGCTTGGCTCCGGGCGCGCGATGACGTGTACCAGGAATGGCAGTTCGCCACCGACCCCAAGAACATCCAGCCGAAAGTCCGCCCCTACTTCCTCCGCGTCGCAGAGCACCTGCGCCGCACGCCGCCGCCGGACCTGCCTGAGAACGACCTGGCCGCTCTCCTGTCCACACTCGAAGCCCCGATCGGAGTCCGCCACGAGCGCGTTCTTCGCAATTTGTTCGACCCTGACGACGACGTCAGTCCAGAGAAGGTCAAGGCGTTCATCGCGAAGGTGAAGGAACTGGGGCTGCAGCCGTACAAGCAGCCGGAGCCGCTTGCGCAGATCGAGAAGGAGGAGGTGGCGCTGGTGTGCTGGATGGCGGTGGAAGCCGCAGAGTGACCTGCAGACAAAAGGAAGAGTGAGGTCGGGCGGGCCGTCAGGTCCATTCATTCGATGCGAACTTGAGTGTCCACTTGAACTGGGAGGCAGGCATGGCAAACGCAGCTTCTCCGAAGTCATCCCCGACCGGCCGACTTGGAGTCATTCGCCCCGGTCGCGCCACCGTAAGAACGACGTTTCAGATCGCATCAACGCTTGATCCAATGTCCGGGAAGACGGTGGCTGACACCGAGGCCTCCGCTCGCAGGGTGATTCTCACTTGGTTGGGAAGCAAGCTCCCAGCGCCACTGCCGAAGAGTGCGTTCGAAGGAGCCTCCTTCTCCCTCGAGGAGCATGGACAGGTTCTTCAGGTCGTGGGAATTCCAGATCTCGGCGTCTGGAGTTCGAAGCTGTCTCAGCCGGACACGCCCTTCAAAGAGCGGAAGGCCGTGCCCGGACGAACTTGGACCACCGAACTGTCGATTGCGCGAACGACAGACGGAGTGAGATTCGTCGGGCGAGTTCTTTGCGCGTCGCTTCCCTTTGCGGAAGCACCGATTGAGTACACCAGGCCGAGGGTCGTGATCGACCTCGCGGAGAATCTGAACCTGCGGGACGTTCGCAAGATCAGCCGCCAGCCCTGGGTAGTGACATCGGAGAAGGATCTCGCGGAACTTCTCTCCCTCCTTGTCAGCCCTGCAAGAACGCTTCCGGTCTACCTGCTGACCCCGCCGGATTCGGCGAAGCTCGGACTTCCAGTTGCGCAGTACTTACTGGATGAGGTCGAACTCGCCAAGCGAATGCAGGGGTTGGGTGTGGTCGTTGCGATGCCCAAACACTTGAACCCGCTGTGGACTGCGAAGGTCGGACGAATCTGGTCGGCTTTCATGGGAGCAGTCCGAACCTATCGTCCGGGGCTGAATTTCGACCAGGACTCTCCGACGAGCCACCCCCTGGCTCTGGCCGACAAAGTCATGGCGTTCGATCGAAACGGCCTTCGCGCCGAGGCTGCTTTCAGCGACTTCCTTGTCGAACGGGCATTTCAGGAGGCTGCATCGAGAAGCCTGGAGTGGGCGCCCTGCTTGTCGTACGCCGACGCGCTGCGGCGAGAGTCCGAGCAGGCCGGCGCGCGGGCCGACAAGGCGGGGAGCAGCATCGAGTCGTTGCGCAAGCAGGTCGAGGCGCAGACCAAGAGAGCGGATGAGTGGGAAGGGATCGCCGGGTCATTCGACACGGACGTCAACTCTCTCTCCCGCGAACTTGAGGGCGAGAAGGAGGACAACAGTAAGCTCCGTCGCTACATCGAAACGCTTCGGGCGCAGCTTCAGGGCAAGACCGGCAAGTCTCCGGACAGCGCCATTCCAATCCCCTCCGCCTACGAAGAGCTGTCGCCGTGGGTTGATCGATACCTCGCCGGCCGACTGGCCCTGCATCCGCGCGCCCTTCGTGGCCTCAAAGACGCGGCGTACAAAGATGTTGGACTGTGCTACCGGGCCTTGCTTTGCCTTGCGATGGAATATCGCGACATGCGGCTGCGCTCCGAGGGAGACGACAGCCCGCGGCTCGCATGGGAGAAGAAGCTCCAGGAGTTGGAGCTGAAGTACGACGGGTCCATCACGAAGGAGCGAGCGGGGCAGGAGGGGGACACGTACTTCGTGAAATATCCCGTCGGCTCGGAACGAAACCAGTTCCTTCAGTTCCATCTTCGCAAGGGGAAAGTGAAAGACGACGAACTGTGTCTGGCCATCTACTTCTTCTGGGACGAGGAGAAGCAGCGGGTGGTCGTCGGCTGGCTCCCCAGTCATCTGGAGAACAGGTTGACGTAGTCCTCGCCGCAGCGTCGAAGTCCCGTGTAGTGCCCTACCCGACAAAGCTGAGGAGCACCGGCATGGCAGCGCCCAAGAAAGTCTCCCAGGCAATGCAGGAACTCCTCGCCCAGATCGGCGAAAACGCCGTCCTCCTGACCCTTGCCGGAAAGGCCCGAGGAACCCCATGGAAGGTCTTCAAGAACGTGGACGACCGCGGTTTCGATCTGCTCCTGCGGCATCCCAACTGCCGAGCGGTGCGCGTTGAGGTCAAGACACGCCAGCGCGTGTGGACCACCGCGGGAAAGCACAATCTCCGCACGGCGCATTTCACGGTGACGTCTCTCGAGCAGAAATCCGCCAAGGCCGTGGTGTGCTACTGGTGGGAGCGCGGGTGGATGTTCGTCGTGCCGAGCCGGAAGCTCAAGCGTGCGCCCGCAGGGTCGAAGCGCCTCTATAAGTTTGTCGTTCACGCTCCCAAGAGCGGAAAGCTCCCAGGAGGTGAAGTCGGAAGGTGGCTGGAACGGTGGAGCGTTCTCGCGCCTGAGTTTTCCGACGGAGGACCGCTACTTTCTGGTTCTTGTACGCGGCGGCCGAAACGGTCGGTTCCCGGTCGGAAATCCCTGGAAAGCTCCGACGGCCCCAGCCCTGACCGCGATTCTCGGACCCTTGGAGCGCGTAATCGGAGTCCAGAAAAGCGCGGAGCATCGGATTCGGGTCGTCGCCGAAGTGCTCGCGCCGCACGACGCGAATGACCCGTTTGGCGTCCTGAACATGCGCCGGGGTCGACGGCTCGATGGAGAGGGACATAGTGAGGGCAGCACCGCAGTTTCGGCCCAGGTGGGGAATTCATGTGGTTCCGGAAACCGAACCGATCCCCGCCGCTTCCGCAGGAACTGGTACGCCCGCCCGGACTCCTACCGGGATCTTCGGGTTGCGCCGGGGCTCACGTCAAGCACCGCCGCCGTGACGGATCGCCGCGTCAGGGCGCTCACCCGGCCGCGGCAGTCAACGACCAGCCCCCCACTTCATCGCACCCCGAACACCTTCACCTCGCCCGTCTGCAGCCCGGCCGCGAGGCGCCGGCCGTCGGGCGAGAGGGCGACGACGGACAGCGGGCCGGCATCGAGTTCGCGGAGGCACTCGCCGGTGCGCGCGGACCAGAAGCGGAGGGTGCGGCGGTCGTGGGTGAGGAGGAGGGTGGTGCCGGCGAAGCGCACCCAGGAGGCGCCGGGGGCGTCGAACGCGCGGATTTCGCGGAGGGTGGTGCCGTCCGCGATGTGGAGCCGCGCGAGGTCCACCCATGCGAACGTTTTCCCGTCGGGGGACCAGGCGCCGCTGCAGCCCGGGAGCCGGCGGGCGGGGCCGGGGCCGCCGGCGAGGATGAGGTCCTGGCCGTCCGCGCACCCCTCGGCGACG